>SYKG01000020.1 GCA_005797835.1 Methylotenera sp. | reverse complement strand
TTTTCTCTTTACTGCTGCCACTTAAAGAATTTTCTTTTTTGTTACCTTCTTTAATTTCGTTGAGCCAGTTTTTAAATTCAAATCTCTGATATAGCTTTTTTAGTGCAGATAAATCTTGTGCTTTAGGTTTTAAATTGTCCCAATTTTTGTCGATATCTAAATCACATCGAATCGTAATAAGATCTTTAGCTTTAGGAATCCAGTCGAGTGCTTTTCTTAAATTTTCACCAACCACTCCTGAAAATTGTGAAGCATTGTTCACAATATTATCTAGCGTTTGATATTCATTGAGCCATTTCAATGCAGTTTTTGGCCCTACTTTTTCAACACCAGGTACGTTATCTGAGGTATCTCCAATAAGTGTTAAGTAATCTATAATTTGATTAGGTAATAGACCAAATTTATTTTTGACGCCTGCGATATCAAGTTTTTCATTCGTCATTGTATTAATTAAAGTGACATGTTGATTCACAAGCTGAGCTAAATCCTTGTCGCCTGTGGAGACCACTACATTAAATTGATGTTGCGAGGCTTCTTTACATAATGTTCCAATCACATCATCAGCCTCCACCCCTTCTTGAATAATAATGGGCCAGCCCATAGCCGTAATTGCTTCATGAAGGGGTTGAATTTGAGCTCTTAAATCATCAGGCATTGCTGACCGATTGGCCTTATATTCTGGGTAAAGATCATTTCTGAAAGTTTTTCCTTTTGCGTCAAAAACACAAGCGCTATAATCAGTTGGAAACTCTTTATGAATTTTTCGGAGCATGTTTAAGACACCATAAATAGCCCCAGTCGGTTCTTGGTGACTATTTCTAAGGTCAGGTAACCCATGAAATGCTCTATAAAGATAAGAAGAGCCATCGACTAATAATAGTGTTTTCATTATTTAACTTTGAAAGTTTTTATGTCAATAGATAAAAAAATACCTAAATTTAATGACCCAGAATTATTTGATGAAACTCATAACGAGAGTGAATCCTGGTATGCATTTGAAATTATGTCAGAATTCGTTGGCGCCACCGAAAAACTTAAAAAAATAACCCCTGCTGTATCTGTTTTTGGAAGTGCTAGGGTGAGGGAAGATCATCATTATTACCAACTAACTTTTGAGATAACAGAGGAGCTATCCAACTCCGGATTTAGCGTTATTTCTGGGGGAGGTCCAGGTCTAATGGAAGCCGCAAATAAAGGAGCCTCTAGAGGTAAGGGGCCTAGTATTGGGCTTAATATCAATTTGCCTCATGAGCAAAAAGTAAATGACTATCAAGATATTTCAATCAATTTTAAATTTTTCTTTATGCGTAAGGTGATGTTTATTAAATACGCTTCAGCCTATGTAGTGTTACCTGGTGGATTCGGAACCTTAGATGAATTAATGGAAGTGATCACACTTATTCAAACGGGTAAATCAAGAAAAATTCCTATCATTTTAGTAGGAAAAGAGTTTTGGTCGGGATTATTAGGCTGGTTAAAAGACAAAATTATAAAAGAGGGTATGGCACAAGAAAAAGACTTGGATTTGATCCAAATTCTTGAGAAGCCTAAAGAGATTGTGGATGCAATATTTAAACATTACGAATCGATTGGTTTTACATTAACGCCAGCGGAGAGAAAAACCCAGCTTTACTTATAAATTGTGAAATAAAGCATACCACCTATATGTTTTTTGCTAGAATCTTGTCTATGAAAATACAAAACACAATTAAAGCTTTTTTATTGGCGATTACCTTTATGAGTTTAAATGCTATGGCTGAAAAAAAACTAGAGCTTTTAGAAGAAGTGAAGCCACCACCAAAAAATTTTGAAAGCGATATTGTAGATGAGCCACAAATTACCATCACCAAGAAAGGTGAAGATACTGTCGAGGAATACCGTATAAATGGCGAACTTTATATGATGAAAGTTACACCAATTGCTGGCGGCCCCCCATTTTATTTAATGAAGGAAGATCAAGATGGCGGTTGGGCAAAACACGACGGTCCTGGTCAGCCTATCTCTGTTCCAAAATGGGTACTACTTAGATTCTAAATTTTTTTGAAAGGGCTTTTAAGCCCTTTTTTTTATGTCCGTCTATACATTAGTCAATATTAAAGAATTAAAAATCTGGCTTCAAGATTATGCTTTAGATAATCTTACTGATTATCAAGGTATTGAATCTGGCATTACGAATACTAACTATTTTTTGATGACAGAGCATGATCAGTTTGTTTTAACGCTCTTCGAAAAAAATAATTTAGAGGATCTTCCTTATTTTGTAGATCTTATGGCTCATTTAGCAGAGGATTCTTTTTTATGCCCTAAGCCAATTTACAAAAAAGATGGCACAGCTTTGAGTATTTTAAAGAATAAACCTGCTTTAATTGTGACGTGTCTTAAAGGGAAAGATCTCGCAAAGCCTGAAGTTAAGCATTGTGCTGCTGTGGGTAAAAGCCTTGCGGAACTTCATATGAAATCAGCCAATTTTAAAGCTGAACGTCAAAACACAAGAGATCTTAGTTGGATCAAAAAAACTGCTAAAACTTTATTACATAGATTACCGCAGGATGAGAGTGAATTATTAAGGGAAGAAATTGCTTATCAAGAAAAGAAAAATTACATGTTACCTAAAGCTACGATTCACGGTGACTTGTTTAGAGACAATGTACTGTTTCTTAATGATGAAGTAGGAGGATTTATTGATTTTTATTATGCTTGCACAGATTGTCTCATTCTCGATGTGGCTATCGCTGTGAATGATTGGTGTGTCAAAGATGATGGCTCATTTGACAGCGAAAGACTGCATGCTTTCTTAGATGCTTATAAAAATATCAGATCATTTAGTGATGATGAAGATTCAGCTTGGAATGATTTGTTGAGATTAGCATCTCTAAGATTTTGGGTTTCAAGACTTAATGACTTTTATCATGTAGAAGAGGGCGAGCTCACTCACATAAAAGATCCCAACCAATTTAAGAAAATTTTAAAACAACGTATTGGTGAATACATCTAAAGTCAAATAGATATGAAAAAAATTACATTCCGAAATTCTATTCCTTGGAATAAAGAAAGCTTTATACTCTTCAAAAAAACGCCCAATCAGTCTTTAATGCTAAGCTTAACTTACCTTTTTATTTTCATGCTATTACCTTCAATAACAATGATTCAAGTTTTTTCAATTGCATCAATCTTGATCTGGCCAATATTTTTGGTATTTGCAGTAAACTTTTATAAGATCCATGATAAGAAAAAGCAAGAAAAATTTTTAGCAGTATATGAAAAAATTAAACCAAAGCTTCCTACGTTATTGATGCTTGGACTCATCTGCTTAATTTATGCTGGTATGGTAACTATGGTTTTAAATTCTGAAATGCAAGACTCTATTAAATTAGCAAAAAATAATAATGAACTCGTCAGCGTGATTAATAATTTTTTACCCATGATAGGAAAATTAATCCTACTCTTCCTCCCATTATTGATGGCAACTTGGTTTTCGCCGATGCTTATTGTTTATAACGACTACTCATTATTCAAATCGATTAAATCTAGTATTGCGGGATGCTTAATATATAGCCTTCCTTTAGGTCTTTCATGGCTTATTTTTTCAACAATAGCGATATTATTTATGTTGTCATGTGGGCTATTGATTGGGTTATTAGCTTCGTTCTTTCCCAATCTAGGACCTTCATTAATGGGTGCAATTATTTTTTTTGCACTACTTGTAATTACATCGGTGATGTTTGCATTTCAATATATCAGTTACCGAGATATTTTTAAGTCTGCTAAAAATTATTAGTATTTAGATAGTTTTGCATACTCCATCGCAAGCCATTTAGTTCCTGATTCTTTAAATTTAATTTGAATTCTTAAGTCGTCAGTATGGCCTTCATAACCTAGAACAGTTCCTTGACCAAATTTTTCATGCACGACAGATTCACCAATTTGCCAAGTATGTTTATGTTGGGTATGTTGAGAATAATTTTCTTCAATCTGATTCATATTATTTTTAAAATTAATAGAATTAATGTTTTTGACAAGACTTTCAGGAATTTCTTTTAAAAATCTTGATGGCATCCCATACCTCATTTGACCATGAAGCATTCTTGATAATGCATAACTTAAATATAGTTTTGATCGGGCTCTTGTCACGGCCACATACATAAGCCTTCTTTCTTCTTCAAGACCTTTAGATTCGAATAGGCTTTGTTCGTGGGGACATAAACCCTCTTCGAGACCTGAAATAAATACTACGTCAAATTCCAATCCTTTCGAGGAGTGAATCGACATGAGTTGTATAGCTTCTGAACCCTCACTAGCTTGCATGTCACCACTTTCTAAAGAGGAGTAATTTAAAAAATCTCTAAGTGGGTTTATAGAATCATTATTGTCATTATTAATAAATGTTACTGCAGCAGAAACTAATTCATTCAAGTTAGAGAGTCTATCCAAACCATCTTTTTCATTAACGAAGTGATCTTTTAAGCCTGATTCGTTAATAATAAGATCAATCATTTGAGGTAGTGTTAGTCTTTCACAACCACTTTCAATATGTTTGATGAGGTTAATAAAATGCGGTAAACCTTTTTTGATTGTGGGTGCTAGATCCGATGACTTTAATGCGGCATACCATAAACTACAGCCATCTCGTTTGGAAATATCTTGAAGACCCTCTAATGATCGACTTCCAATACCGCGTGTTGGAAAATTCACAATTCTTAGAAATGCACTGTCATCATTTTTATTTACAATGAGCCTTAGATAAGCAATGGTATATTTAATTTCAGCGCGTTCAAAAAAACGCAATCCACCATAGACACGATAAGGTAAGTTAGATGAAAAAATAGTATGCTCAAGAATGCGAGATTGTGCGTTACTTCTATAAAGAATAGCAATGTGATTAAGTGGTAAGCCTTCGCTATAAAGCATTTTAATTTCATCTACAATAAACTTAGCTTCATCAATATCAGTATGACCTGTAAAGATTCTAATGGGGTCCCCTTCCCCAGCTGAAGTCCATAAGTTCTTGCCCAATCTGTTTTTATTGTGATCAATGATGGCATTTGCTGTATTGAGAATATTACTTTTAGATCTGTAGTTTTGTTCGAGCTTAATAATTTGTTTAATATGAAAATCTCTTTCAAGATCTTTCATATTTCCGACATTGGCACCTCGAAAGCTATAGATGGATTGATCATCATCTCCTACGGCAAATACAAAACTACTATTTCCCGCAAGAAGTTTTAACCACTTATATTGAAGTTCGCTTGTGTCTTGAAATTCGTCAATCAGAATATGTTTAAATCGATCTTGATAATGCTGACGTATGGCCATATTTTTTTCGAAAAGCTCATAGCATCTTAAAAGCAATTCACCAAAATCAACTAAGCCTTCTTTTTGAGATTGTTTCTCATATTCAAGATAGATTTCATTTAATTTTTTTGAATGTGTATCGTAAGTATCTACGCGTATAGATCTTAAACCATCGTCTTTGCATCCATTGATATAGTGTTGTACTTGTTTTGGTGCATAGGTCTCATCATCCACATTCATAGTTTTCATGGTTCGCTTGATCAGAGATAGTTGGTCTTGGTTATCTAGGATCTGGAATGTTTCAGGTAAGTTAGCATCCCTTGCATGTGTTTTAAGAAATCGATTACATAAACCATGGAATGTGCCTACCCACATACCTCTTGTATTAATCGGAAGCTGCATAGTGATTCTTTGTAACATTTCCTTTGCAGCTTTATTTGTAAATGTTACAGCGATCAGACCAAAAGGACTCACCATATTCGCTTGAATAAGCCAAGAAATTCTTGAGGTTAGTACTTTAGTTTTACCACTTCCCGCTCCAGCGAGAATGAGTGTAGATTCATTTTGAAGTGTTACAGCTTCAATTTGTTTTTCATTTAAATCTTTAAATTGATTTTGATTAGCCAGAGATGTATTCATGAAGAGTAATGCTATCCTAATTTATTACTAGATAAAAAAAAGATTAAAAAAAAGACCTCCTAAGAGGTCCTTTTTTGCTGATGCTTTGAGTTACATCATACCACCCATACCACCCATACCACCCATACCGCCCATATCACCACCGCCCATTGCTGGAGCGTCATCTTTAGGAAGATCAGCTACCATACAGTCGGTTGTTAACATAAGACCTGCGATTGATGCTGCATGTTGTAATGCAGAGCGAGTTACTTTAGTAGGATCTAAAACACCCATCTCAACCATGTCGCCATAAGTTTCATTTGCAGCGTTAAATCCATAATTACCTTTACCAGCTATTATGTTATTAACCACTACAGATGGTTCTACACCTGCATTCTCAACAATTTGTCTTAAAGGTTCTTCCACAGCACGAAGAACAATTCGAATACCTGCTTCTTGGTCTGCATTTTCACCTTTAACTTTAGCAATCGCATCCCGCGCTCTAATTAAAGCAACACCACCACCAGCTACAATACCTTCTTCAACAGCAGCTCTTGTTGAATGAAGCGCATCTGCAACACGTGCTTTGTTTTCTTTC
>SYKG01000019.1 GCA_005797835.1 Methylotenera sp. | reverse complement strand
CTTTACACCGCCACACAGTTTGCACTCTTTACAAGTTTAGCGGCAATCCCCCGAACACTTGTTAATGCATCGACAGGTTATCTACAAAATGTTTTTGGCTGGGAACATTTTTTTATTCTATGTTTTCTTCTGGCGATTCCTGGCATGGCTCTCCTTTACAAAATCGCACCTATTAAAAATTAAAATCTATAGTCAATAATAAGCGGTGCGTGATCACTAAATTTTTTGTCCTTATAGATGAAAGCCTCTGAAATCTGATCTTCTAATAAAGGATGTGCAATTTGATAATCAAGACGCCACCCTACATTTTTAACATAAGCTTGACCCCTGTTACTCCACCAAGTGTAAGATGTATCTGTCGTGTCAGGAAAAAGTTTACGATAAGTATCAACCCATCCTAAACCTTTAAATAAATCAGTCATCCATTGACGCTCTTCAGGCAAGAAGCCTGAATTTTTTTTATTGCCCTTATAATTTTTTAAATCAATTTCTTTGTGTGCAATATTTATGTCGCCACAAAAAATCATGGGGAGATTTTCTGCCATACGTTTTTTTAAATAGGGTAATAAATAATCTAAGACTTCGAATTTAAATATTTGACGTTCTTCTCCACTCGAACCTGAGGGTAAGTAGATTGAGACAACATTTAGATTGTCATACATAAGTTCAAGATAACGACCTTCACTATCAAAAAGTGGTAATCCTATTTCACGAATAATTTTTTTAGGTTTTTTTTTGGCGTAAATACCAACTCCGCTATAACCTTTTTTTTCTGCAAAACTAAAATAGCTCATATAGTCGCCATAGTGTCTCATCTCATGGCTTAAATCACTTTCATGTGCTTTCACTTCTTGCAAACAAATAAAATCTGCTTCTTGTGAATCAAGCCACTTAAAAACTCCTTTATTCGATGCAGATCGAATTCCATTCATGTTTAGCGTTATAATTCTCATAATTCATCTCTACCGATTTATCTATGGATCATTCAAGTCAAGAGTTTATCGAATTTGCCCTAAAAAAACAGGTTTTACAGTTTGGTCAATTTAAAACAAAAGCCGGTCGTTTAAGCCCTTACTTTTTTAACACCGGTCTTTTTAATGACGGCGAGAGCTTAATGAGGCTCGGTCAGTTTTATGCTAAATCCATTGAAGCCTCAAACATTCCCTTCGATATGCTTTATGGCCCTGCATATAAAGGTATTCCTTTGGTAACATCGATTGTGATTGCATTTGCGAGCGGAGGGCGCAATGTGCCTTTTGCATTCAATCGCAAAGAAAAAAAAGATCACGGCGAAGGAGGTGTGATTATTGGAACACCATTGAGGGGCCAAGTATTGATTGTCGATGATGTAATATCCGCTGGCACTTCTGTGAATGAATCAGTACATATTATTTTAAAAGAAGGTGCTAAGCCCTCAGGTGTTGCGATTTCAATTGATCGAGAAGAAAAAGGGAGTGGGTCGCTCTCAGCTGTAGAAGAAATTAAAGCAACGCATCATTTGCCTGTCTGCCATCTCACCTCTCTAAAAGAAGTTATGGGCTATATTGAATTGAACGAAACGTATGCATCTTATATGGACGCCATGCGCGCTTATCAAAAAGAATATGGCACTAAGACTTAACTTAATTTTTTCTTAAGTAAGTCGTTTACTTGACCTGGGTTAGCCTTACCTTTAGACGCTTTCATGATTTGACCTACAAGGGCATTAAACGCTTTCTCTTTGCCTGATCGATATTCATCAACCATCGCTTGGTTATTTTTTAAGACTTCATCAATCATCTTTTCAATAAGGCCACTATCTGAAACTTGCTTTAATCCCTCTATTTCAATTAATGCATCAATCTCAAGACTTGGACTCATCCATAACTTTTCAAAAAGTTGTTTAGCGCTATTATTTGAAATCGTAGCATCTTGAATACGTTTTAAAAGTAAACTCAAAACCTGAGGCTTTATAGGTGAATCCTCAATTGATAAATTATGTTCATTCAATTTAGAAAATAATTGACCTAAGATCCAGTTTGCAATTTGCTTGGGCTCCGCACCTTCTTTTAGGGTTGCAAAAAAATAATCAGCCACAGCTTTATCGCTAGTAATCCCAGAGGCATCATAAGGTGACAATTGATAATCACGCTCTAATCTGGCCTTCATGAGATGAGGAAGCTCGATCATAGCTGCTTTAATTTCACTTATTTTTTCATCAGGAATTTCTAATGGCAAAAGATCAGGGTCTGGGAAATAACGATAGTCATTAGCTTCCTCTTTGGAACGCATCGCTCTTGTTTCCGCAGTTTCAGGATTAAAGAGCACAGTCGCTTGTTGAATAATTTTACCTTCCTCTAACATCTCAATTTGCCACTGTGTTTCATAATGAATCGCTTGTTCAATAAATTTAAATGAATTTAAATTTTTAATTTCACGACGTGTCCCTAGTTTATCTGAACCTTTCGGCTTCACAGAGACATTGATGTCACAACGAAAGCTGCCCTCTTGCATATTACCATCACAAATACCAATCCATCTCACAAGCTCATGTAATTTTTTTGCATAAGCTACTGCCTCTGCTGCTGAGGACATATCAGGTTCAGACACAATTTCTAAAAGTGGTGTACCTGCGCGATTTAAATCTATCCCTGTGCCATTTTTAACAACACCATGCAATGACTTACCAGCATCTTCCTCTAAGTGAGCACGTGTAATACGCACTCTCTTTTTAATGTCCCCCACTTCAATTTCAAGGGATCCTTTACCCACGATCGGTATTTCATACTGGCTAATTTGATAGCCTTTAGGTAAATCAGGATAAAAATAATTTTTACGAGCAAAGATAGAGCGCGATGCTATCTCTGCATTGGTTGCTAATCCAAATTTAATCGCACATTGCACGACTTCATCATTTAAAACCGGCAGTGTCCCCGGAAAGGCAACCGACAGCAGACATGCTTGCGTATTCGGCTCAGCACCAAATTCGGTAGATGCACCTGAAAAAATTTTTGTTTTAGTTTGCAGTTGAACATGCGTTTCAATACCAATCACAACCTCCCAACTCATGAGAGCAATCCTTGTGGGACTGCTTTATGCCAATCAGTCATTTTTTGAAATTGGTGCGCCACATTCAACATAAGCCCTTCACTAAAATAATTGCCAATGATTTGTAAGCCCACAGGAAGTTCATTAACGGACCCTGCTGGAATACTCATACCTGGCAAACCAGCAAGATTAGTTGAAATAGTAAAGATATCTTGCAAATACATGGTGACTGGATCATCAATTTTTTCGTTTGCTTTAAAAGCGGTTGATGGTGCTGTAGGTCCCATGATCACATCACATACTTGAAAAGCTTTTTTAAAGTCTTCTGAAATGAGATGACGTATTTGTTGTGCTTTTAAATAATAAGCATCGTAATATCCAGCGCTCAACACGTAGGTTCCAATTAAAATACGTCTCTTGACCTCATCACCAAATCCCTCTTGTCGCGTTTTACAATACATATCCATAAGATCATCATATTGATTTGTGCGATAACCGAAACGGACTCCATCATATCTTGATAAATTGCTTGAGGCTTCAGCGGGAGCTAAAACATAATAAACAGGGATGGATAAATTAGTATTGGGTAAACTCACATCCACAATAGTGGCACCTAATTTTTTGTATTGATCAATAGCAGACTCAATGACTTTTGCGACATTATGATCTAAACCTTCCGCAAAAAATTCTTTAGGCAATCCGATTTTTAATCCGTCGATAGGCTGATCTATATTTTTTGTGTAGTCTTCTTTTTTATGATCAATTGATGTGGAATCTTTTACATCATAGCCTGCCATCACATTCATCATCATGGCGCAATCTTCGGATGATTTTGCCATGGGTCCTGCCTGGTCTAAACTTGATGCAAAGGCGATCATGCCATAGCGAGAAACCAAACCATAAGTTGGTTTTAAACCTGTGAGTCCACATAAAGAGGCAGGTTGTCTAATCGATCCTCCCGTATCAGTTGCAGTCGCTCCGGGACACATACGAGCTGCAATCGCTGCTGCACTGCCACCTGAACTTCCGCCTGGCACGCGAGTGAGATCCCATGGATTTTTAACAGCACCAAAATAAGATGTCTCGTTCGATGAACCCATAGCAAATTCATCCATATTGGTTTTACCTAAGTTGACAGCACCTACATCGTTAAATTGCTTAACTACGGTTGCATCGTATGGCGCCACAAAATTATGAAGCATTTTAGAACCACAAGACGTCAGCCAATCCTCTGCGCAAAAAATATCTGTTTGCGCAATGGGGATACCGGTAAATATATCGCCTTCGCCCTTTTGTATCCTTTCGTCTGCAAGCTTAGCCTGAGCTAAAGTGCGAGTTTCATCCACCGTAATAAAAGCATTAATCTCAGGATTCTTTTGTTTGATCTGTTGCAGATAGTGGGTGGTAATCTCTAGGCTTGATATTTTATTTTCTCTCAATAAATTTGAGATTTCTTTAATACCCCAATCTTCCATAATTATTCAATCACCTGGGGCACAATATATAAACCCTTACTCACTTCTGGTGCAATTTTTTGTAATTTTTCTCTTTGATTTTTCTCTGTCACGACATCTTCTCTAAGTCTTTGTGTCACTGCTTGTGCATGAGACATGGGAGCAATGTTGGTGGTATCCACCTTTTTCATGTCTTCTATCAGATTTAATATGCCAGATAATTTTTTAAGCGTTGCATCTGCCTCTTCTTCTGTAATTTTAATGCGTGCTAAATGAGCAATTTTTTTAATTTCGTCATGTGTAATCGACATAAAAATGGAATTCCTGTTTTTCTAGAGAAAAGCTGTTAATCTATTGATCGATATCATGTATTATACTCTGATTCATTGACCTTTCTTGGGATTTGCAGTGCCACTTTTTTTAAAGAAATCGAATGACCATCATGCTTAGAAAATTATTTAATTTTGATCTATTTATGGCCGACGATATCGCAATCGATTTAGGTACTGCCAACACTTTAATTTATATGCGAGGCAAAGGTATAGTCTTGAATGAGCCATCAGTAGTTGCAATTCGTCATGAAGATGGCCCGAATGGACCTTATTCAAGAAAAAAGCTCCTTGCCGTGGGAATTGAAGCCAAAACGATGTTGGGCAGATCTCCCCAAAATATTCAAGCAATTCGCCCCATGAAAGATGGCGTGATTGCTGACTTCAACATCACTGAAGACATGATTAAATTTTTTATTGCAAAAGTACATGACACAAAATGGTTTGTGCCAAGCCCACGTATTATTATTTGTGTGCCTTTTGGAGCAACACAAGTGGAACGAAGAGCTATTCGTGAATCAGCAGAGAGAGCTGGTGCTAAACAAGTGTTTCTGATTGAAGAGCCCATGGCAGCTGCTATTGGCGCAGGCCTTCCTATCAGCGAACCTTCAGGTTCTATGGTGATTGATATAGGAGGGGGTACGACCGAAGTTGGTGTGATTTCTCTAGGTGGCATTGTTTACGCAAAGTCTGAACGTGTAGGTGGTGACAAAATGGATCAGGCTATTATTGATTACTTACGACGCAATTACGGATCATTGATTTCTGATCCGACGGCTGAATTGATTAAGAAAAAAATTGGCACTGCATTCCCGATGTCAGAAATTTTAGAGCTTGAAGTAACAGGTCGAAATCTTGCTGAAGGATTACCTCGTCGAATCAAACTTAATAGCAATGAAATTCTAGAAGCCCTTCAAGAACCGCTACATCAAATTGTGAGTGCAGTGAAATCAGCGCTTGAACAAACACCACCGGAATTAGGCTCTGATATTGCCGACAACGGTATGGTATTAACGGGAGGTGGGGCGCTTTTAAGAAGCCTTGACCGCTTACTCATGGAAGAAACGGGCATCCCTGTTGTAACAGCAGATGACCCCCTCACTTGCGTTGCACGAGGCTGTGGTAAAGCCCTTGAATCACTCGATGAATATTCATCAGTATTTGCTTACGAATAATTTATTGTTTTTTGTATCTTCATTAATACTTAAAGCTTAATGACTAGATCTCACCATCATTCAGTTAAGCTTTTCAATAAAGGCCCTTCACTTTTATTTAAACTATTCTTGTTCACATTTATTTCCATCATATTAATGGGGATTGATTTTCGCTTTCACTATTTAAGTGATATCAGGCAATTCACAAATTTATGGGCCAAACCCGTCCATGCCGTTTTAAATTTTCCCTTTACTATGTATGATTTCACAACACAATACTTTTCGAATCAATCTCGTTTAATTCAAGAAAATGAAAAGCTAAGGCTTGATTTAGATCAATTAAAGGCTGATCTAAAACGCTTAGATTTTATTAGTCAAAAAAATGATCAATTAAAAAATTTACTTGAGGTAAAAATAGCATATAAATTTAAAACCCAAGCGGTGAATATTATTTATTCCCGTCTTGATCCTTTCAGCCAAAAAATAATTATTGATGGGGGCCAAAATAGAGACTTTCAGCCCGGTCAACCTGTCATCGATGCCTTAGGTCTTGTTGGACAAATCAGTAGTGTCTTTCCTGAAACAAGTGAAGTGACGCTCATTATTGATAAAAAAATGTCAGTCCCCGTTCAAATACAAAGAAGTGGCTTACGATTAATTACCAGTGGGGATGGTCAAAGTGAGACCATTACACTCTCATTTTTACCGCATAGTGTCGATGTGGTTAAAGGTGATATTTTGAAAACATCAGGTATTGATAACGTCTATCCTGAGGGTATTGCCGTCGCAGAAGTATTGGCAATTATCCACAACCCAAAATCACCATTTGCAAAAATTGCTTGCAAGCCTATAGCAGCGATTCGTAATTTTAGTCATCTTCTTGTGGTTGCTCCTTTAAAAAATGATTAAAAATAATAAATTACTCATAGCTTCGTTAATCGTTGCAGCTATAGTCAATCTTATTTCTTTGTGTATTTTAAATATTGATTTTTTACCAGATTTTATTTTACTCACACTGTTATTTTGGCTCTTTACAAGTTCAAATGTTCTCTCTATCAGTATTTTCTGGAGTGTAGGTCTTTTGACCGATATATTTCTGGGGGATCTATTAGGACAAAATGCATTAACCTATGCCTCTTGTTATTTTATGGCACAATTTTATAAAACTAAAATTATGCTTACCAATAATTTTCAGCTTTCAATTTATATTTTCTTCATCTTTTTAGGCGCTCAAATCATTATGTTATTCACTAATTTAATGCATGAGCTTAGATACCCAGGACTGAGTTACTTCCTTCAAAGCCTATCAGCGGGTCTGATATGTTATTTATGGAGCACATTTAGGTCTTTTAAATTTGATCACTAGAAATTTTAGCATGATCTTTTCAGATGTCTTTTAAAAAAAATAGCCAGAGTATCTATACATCACGCTTCTACTTTAAGCGCAGAATAAAACTTCTTTCGGTCTTTATAGTCATTGCATTTTTAATGCTCATCGGACGTTTTATTTACCTACAAATTTTTAAGTACTCCTTTTATAAAGGCTTATCTGAAAACAATCGTATCGCTGTGATTCCAAATGTTCCTAATCGAGGACTGATACTCGATCGCAATGGTATCATCATGGCGGATAATTATTTTACGTATAGCTTAGAAGTCACGCCTGCAAAGGTGACAAACCTAAATCAAACGATTGAAAATCTAAAACCTATTGTTGGATTGAGTGTTGGCGATCTAAAAAAATTTAGAAAAATTTTTAAAGAAAGTTCTTCGTTAGATAGTATTCCCATCAAAACCCAACCGACTGAAATTGAAGTTGCCCGATTTGTTAGCCATAAATTAGAATTTGAGGGAGTGGAAATAAAATCGAGATTATTTAGACAATACCCTCAAGGTACTTTTGCATCCCATCTTATTGGACATATTAATCGTATCAATCCAGAAGATAAAGAAACCATTAAAAAACAAGGTTGGCAACAAAACTATAAGGGCACTGAATCGATAGGCAAACTAGGTATTGAAAAATATTACGAGGCGAGACTTCACGGAAAGACAGGATTTCAAAGGGTTGAAATTGATGTGAATGGTCATGCAGTCCGCACTTTAGCTAGCACCCCAGCGATTGAGGGGGATACCATCACGTTATCCATCGATTCAAAATTACAAGAAATTGCCGAAAATGCTTTCAACAAATATCGAGGGGCGCTTGTAGCTATCAACCCAAAAAATGGTGAAGTGCTTGCTTTTGTGAGTCGTCCTAATTTTGATCCTAATCTTTTTGTGGCTGGCATTGATGAGGATGAATGGAAAATACTTAATGAATCATTGGATAAACCTATGCTTAATCGAGCAATTAATGGTTTATATCCACCAGGATCGACCATAAAGCCATTTGTCGCGTTAGCGGCTCTTGAACATGATATTCGTAACCCCACTTTTACTATTAAAGATCCTGGATTTTTTTCACTTCCTAATTCAGGGCACACCTATAGAGACTGGAAGCCTTTTGGACATGGCGTTGTCAATATGGTGATGGCGATTACGGTTTCATGTGACACATTTTTTTATGGGCTGGGCATTGAATTAGGTATTCAGAAGTTATCTCAATTTTTATCTCGATTTGGTTTTGGTGAAGTGACTGGTATAGATATGTTTGGCGAAAGCAGTGGATTAATTCCTTCACCTGAGTGGAAACAAAAAAAATTTAAACAACCCTGGTATTTGGGTGAAACTGTGATTACAAGTATTGGTCAGGGTTATACCCTCGTCACGCCAATGCAATTAGCCCAAGCCACAGCTACCCTTGCCAATGGGGGACGCGTAATTCAGCCAAAACTTATTCAATCCATTAAAAATAACCAGACAGGTCAATTGGAAGTATTTCAAAATAAAACTATTCAAGGGCTCCGTTTCAAACCTGAAAATTTAGCGCTCGTAAAAGAAGGGATGATCAATGTCACTCAGCCTGGCGGCACAGCTGCAGCGTTCGGTGCCGGAGCGCCATACAAAATTGCAGCTAAAACAGGTACGGCTCAAGTGATAGGATTGAAAGCTAATCAAAAATACAATCCTAGTCTTATCAATGAAAAATATCGCGACCACGCACTTTTTATTGCCTATGCACCTGCCGAGGATCCCACCATTGCAATCGCTCTGATTGTTGAAAATGGAGGCCATGGTGGATCGACTGCAGGTCCTATTGCAAGAAAGTTATTGGACTATTATTTACTTAAAACCGTATCTCCAATAAAAGAAGATACTAAAGTAAATCCTCCTGAGTCTGAGTATCACGATTAGAATAAGATCCCTATGTTAGAACGTTTAATCACGCGCTTACTGAAAAATATTGATAACACTTTACTTATCTTTATCAGTTTGACCCTAGTTGTCGGTCTTTTTACGCTCTATAGCGCCTCTGGGCAAAATATATTTTTAGTCCTTAATCAATTACTTTATATTGGTCTCGGATTAATATTACTCTGGGTCACAGCAAACATTCACCCCAAATATTATGCAAAATTGGCGCTTCCAATTTATATAGTCGGCTTTTTATTACTCTTAGCTGTGATGTTCATTGGCCATACTAGTCATGGGGCTCAACGTTGGTTAAATTTAGGCATGTTTAAAATTCAGCCCTCTGAAATTATGCGTATTACAGTACCTATCACGATGGCCTGGTATCTAGCAAAACAAGAATTTAAACGATACGCGATTGATTATGTCATCGCGTCTCTTTTTTTTATTTTACCTGTCATTCTTATAGTCAATCAGCCTGATTTAGGAACAGGATTATTGATTACTGCGTCAGGTTTTTATATTCTTTTTTTAGCTGGCTTAAATTGGAAATTTATTGTGGGAGTAGCTCTCGGTCTTTTTTCACTTGCCCCTCTCATTTGGGCAAATTTATATGACTACCAAAAAAATAGAGTGCTCATTTTAATCGACCCTAATCAAGATCCGTTAGGAACTGGATATCATAGTATTCAATCTTCAATTGCAATGGGGTCAGGGGGTCTCATTGGTAAAGGCTGGCTGAATGGCACACAAGGTCAACTTGATTTCTTGCCTGAACGAACCACCGATTTTATTTTTGCAGTTTTTAGCGAAGAATTTGGTTTATTAGGCAATCTTCTTCTCTTAGGTCTTTTTGCGCTCATTATTGGTCGATGCCTTATGATTGCCTCTCAAGCCAAGGATACATTTTCAAGACTGCTCGCTACAAATATTAGTCTAACTTTCTTTACTTATATTTTTATTAACATCGCCATGGTCAGTGGCATTACTCCCATCGTCGGCGTCCCACTCCCACTATTTAGTTATGGAGGTACCTCTATGACGGTTATGTTAATGAGCTTTGGTATATTAATGAGTATGCATTCACATAAAGAGCTTATAGGATCGTCTTAATGTTGAGAATTTATTTGCTTATTTTAATGTTGCTTTCGATATTGACAGGTTGTGCAAGTGTTCCCTCTTCTAAAAATGAAGTCACATCCTTACCTTCAAAAAAAAGTGGGGGCTATTATCTTGATGACGGTCCAGGCGATAACCCTCCAGAAAATATCGATGCCATCCCTGATGCACTGCCTAAAGTAGAACCTTTTCATAAGCGTGCAAATCAACCCTACATTGCCCTTGATAATAAATATGAACCTATGGCTTCTTTCTATCCTTTCAAAGAAAAAGGTGTCGCTTCTTGGTACGGCAAACGTTACCACGGAAAAAAAACTTCAATTGGTGAATACTATGACATGTATGGCATGACAGGAGCTCATACCATTCTTCCTATCCCCTGTTATGTTCGAGTCACCAATACTGAAAATAATAGAAGTGTCATTATCAGAGTAAATGATCGAGGTCCCTTTAAAAAAGATCGTATCATCGATTTATCATTTGCCGCAGCCTACAAATTAAGACTGTCTGACAAGGGCAGTGGGCCGGTGGAAGTCGAGCTTATTGATCCTCGACAATTCAATGCACTCAAAAAAACATCTGAAGCTGCAATCGAAAAAATTAAAGAAAAAGAAGTGCTACCTCAACTAAAAATAGCAGAAGTTGTAATACCTAACGAATCTATTTATATTCAAGCTGGGGCTTTTAAAAATGAACAAAATGCAGATTTTTTATTAAAACAAATTGCAGAGATGAAGTTAGAAAATATACCATCATTTAAAAAACAATTTTCAGAAGATTTATTTCATGTAATGATTGGTCCTTTCAATTCAAAAGATGAGGCAAATACCATTGCAGATCTTATTAAATCAAAAATAAAAATTAGTATTTATTTACTGAATAAAGAAGTCAATTAAGTGGCAAATCAGAATATATTTCCAGAGAGTCTGATTGAATTTCCATGTCATTTCCCCATTAAAGTTATGGGGGAAGTCCATGACGAATTTACATCCACAGTGATTGAAGTCATTAAACAAAAAAATAAAAAATTTGATCCGAGTACGATTGAAATGAAAGGAAGCAGTGAAGGCCGTTATATTAGCCTAACATGCTTTGTCTATGTCACAAGTAAGGCAGAATTAGATGATATCTATCTATCACTTTCCTTACATCCCATGATTAAAGTCGTCCTTTAATCATATGTCTATCAATGTGAAATATCTTGGGCTCACCCCTTATGAACCCACATGGAATGCAATGAAAACTTTTACCTTTAAAAGAGATAATTTCACACAAGATGAAATATGGATTACAGAGCACGAAGCTATTTATACACTGGGTTTAAATCGAAAAGATTTTAAAGGGCCTTCAAGGAATGATATCCCATTACTTCATGTAGATCGTGGGGGAAAAATCACATATCACGGCCGGGGTCAACTTATCATTTATCCACTTATTGATCTTAAACGTTACCATCTTAATATTAGATCTTTCGTGACTTTAATCGAAAAAAGTATTATTCGTTTTTTATCCCGTCGCGATATTCTTGCCAATGCTAAAATAGAAGCTCCTGGGGTCTATATTGGAAATAAAAAAGTTGCTTCTTTAGGACTACGTATTAAAAACCATGCTACATATCATGGCTTAAGTATGAATATCGATATGGATTTATCTCCCTTTGAAGCGATTCATCCTTGTGGGTTTAATAATTTACAAATGACGCAATTAAAAACATACTCAACTGATACATCAATTAAAAATATAGGTTTAGAAATTGCGAACGATATTAAAGATCAACTACTCCATTTAAAATCATGAAGCCCTTTATTTCAAAACCGATAGGTATCAAAGAAACAGATTTTGAGAAGACGTCTAAAATTCCTATCAAAATTATTGAGACGCCTATCAAGACCAAACCGGCTTGGATTAAAATGCAATTACCTCAAAGTCATCGATTCAATGAAATTAAATCTATTTTAAGAAAAAATAATCTTCATAGCGTATGCGAAGAAGCCAGTTGTCCGAATATCGGGGAATGCTTTAGTCAAGGAACAGCGACATTTATGATTCTTGGTGATCTTTGTACGAGACGTTGCCCGTTTTGTGATGTAGCCCATGGGAGGCCCTTGCCACCCGATGCTGCTGAACCCAAAAAATTAGCTCAAACGATTCAAGAGCTCAATTTAAAATATGTAGTGATTACAAGTGTGGATCGCGACGATTTGCGAGATGGTGGTGCCCAACATTTTATTGATTGTATAAAAGAAATTCGTCATGTTTCACCTAAAACAAAAATTGAAATTTTAGTACCCGACTTTAGAGGTCGTCTTAATAAAGCACTTGATATTTTAAGTTTGATGCCACCTGATATTTTTAATCATAATCTTGAGACGATTCCAAGACTCTATAAAAAAGTACGTCCGGGCTCAGACTATCAACATTCACTTAATTTACTATTAAATTTTAAAATAAAGTTCCCTAATATACCAACCAAATCAGGGCTTATGTTAGGGCTAGGTGAAACGAATAATGAAATCTTAGAAGTTCTGAAAGACCTAAGAATGCATAAGGTTGAAATGTTAACACTTGGACAGTACCTGCAACCGAGCTCACATCACCTTCCTGTCGATCGCTATTTAGATCCAAAAGAATTTAATGTTTTAAAGGAAGAGGCCTTAGACATGTCCTTTTCATCTGTTGCAAGCGCGCCCATGGTTAGAAGTAGTTACCATGCAGATATTCAAGCGCATGAGGCTAATAACTAAATGATTCCGCATTTAAAAACAGCACTGACGGGGCCTCTTCTTTCTTTAGAAAAACATCTTATTCTAGAGATGGCAAATATTGAACATTGGTTTCGTACCCAATGGTTAGAACATACTGCACCTTTTTATGCATCTGTTGATTTACGAAATGCTGGTTTTAAATTAGCACCAGTAGATACAAATCTTTTCCCGGGAGGATTTAATAATTTAAATCCAGATTTTTTATCTCTTTCCATTCAAGCAGCCATGGTGGCAATTGAAAAAGTTTGTCCTGAGGCACATCGACTTGTAATTATTCCTGAAAATCATACACGGAATATTTACTATTTAAAAAATCTATTTGAGTTACAGAATATATTAAAAAAATCAGGCTTGGATGTGCGCATAGGCAGCCTTGATCAAACCATACTAGAACCTACAAAAATTTTAGTTGAAAATAATAAATCTTTGCTTATTGAACCTCTAAAACGTGTTAAAAATAGAGTGGTACTTGAAAATCAGTTACTTGGTAATTTTGATGCATGTGCCATATTATTAAATAATGATTTGTCAGCAGGTACTCCAGAGATATTAAAAAATCTTGAGCAAAATGTAATTCCCCCTCTAAACGCAGGCTGGGTAACGCGCAGAAAATCGCAACACTTCAAAGCTTACGATAAAGTTGTAAAATTATTCACTGAATTTATTAAAGTAGATCCTTGGCTCATTAATCCTTATTTTGATCATGTAAGTCATATTGATTTTCTTGCAAGGCTAGGCGAGGATGAACTTAGTTCAAAAGTAGATCAAGTCTTACATAAGATTCAATTGAAATACAAAGAATATAATATCAAACATGAGCCTTTTGTGATTGTCAAAGCAGATGCTGGTACCTATGGTATGGGGATCATGACGGTCAAGGATGGTGATGAATTAAAAAAATTAAATCGAAAATCGCGAAATAAAATGGCAGTTGTTAAAGAAGGCCTTGAGGTATCAGAAGTCATTATTCAAGAGGGTATCTATTCTGAAGAATGTATCAATGATGCAGTCGCCGAACCGGTCGTTTATATGATAGATCATTTTGTAATTGGTGGTTTTTATCGTGTGCATACAACACGTGGCAAAGATGAAAATCTTAACGCACCTGGTATGCATTTTGTCCCCTTAGCCTTTGAAACTTCATGCTCAACGCCAGAAGAAGATGAATCACCCCTTTCAACACCTAATCGGTTCTATGCTTATGGTGTGATTGCAAGATTGGCACTCCTTGCAGCTTCATTTGAACTCGAAACATACGACTCAATAAATTAATCATCATGCCTATTCTTTTTATCATCGACCCTCCTCAATCGCTTCACTTAGAAAAGGATTCAACTTTAGCTTTAATGAAAGAGGCTACGAAACAAAATCATGAGGTCTTTTTTTGTTTACAGCATGATTTATATATGGAGGATCTTCAATTATTTTGTAGGGCATATCGTTTTGACTTAGCTATTTTCCCTGATCATGCAAAGGCTTATGAAACCTACTCTATTTCTTTTTTTAAAGCACTATTCATGAGAAAAGACCCCCCCGTTGATCAGGCCTATCTTCATACGACTTATTTATTAGATATTGCTGAAAAATCGAATGTCAAGGTATTCAATAAACCCTCATCCATTCGAAGCTGGAACGAAAAAATATCAATACTACAATTTGACACGCTCATTCCTAAAACATTAGTCACAGCAAATCCTGAGATTATAAAAAAATTTTTTAAAAAACATGGCGATATTATCCTAAAGCCTCTGGACGGCATGGGGGGCAAGAATATTTTCCGCGTGAGTGAATTTGAAAAAAATCTTAATGTGATTTTAGAAATCATGACCAGCCACGGCCATCAAATGATTATGGCGCAGCAATATATTCCAGAAATTAAATTAGGTGATAAACGTATTATTATTATTGAAGGGAAGCCTTTTCCTTATGCCTTGGCCCGTATTCCTATGGAAGGTGAAACACGGGGTAACCTTGCATCAGGTGGTCAAGGAGTTGCTCAATCTCTATCTGAAAGAGATTTGGAAGTAGCTAGCCTCGTGGGTAAAAAATTATTAACTGAAGGGCTTCATTTTGTCGGGATTGATGTGATTGGTAACTATCTCACAGAGATTAATGTTACAAGCCCCACCGGCATTGTTGAACTTTTTGAACAAACAAAACAAAACCCCGCAGAACTCATTATTAATGCGATTCGTTAATTTTTTTTTAATTGTTCTAGCATTTTGCTTTCTTCAGTCTTGTTCTAAGCAAGCTTTATATCAATCCAAACATTATGTTTTTGGGACCATTGTGGATATTTCTATCTACGGTGAAGAAGAAAAAAAAGCAGAAGAAGCTTCACAAGCTGTGATTAGAGAATTTACAAGGCTTCACAACACCTTTCATGCTTGGAAGAAAAGTGATCTCACAAATTTAAACGAATCGATTTCAAAGCATAAACTTCATCTCAATGCCTCAACTGAACTTATCAAAATCATAAAGGATGCAAGAACCATAGAAAATCAATCTGATCATCTATTTAATCCTGCAATAGGGGAGCTCATTGATTATTGGGGATTTCATCAAGATGAATTTAACCCAATAAATCCAGACAAATCTAAAATTAAAACACTCGTTAAAAGAAAACCATCTTTAGATCAATTACATATTTCAGCATCTACTATCAGCAGCTCAAACCCACACGTTAAAATTGATCTTGGAGGGTTCGCGAAAGGATATGCGCTCGATCAAGCAAACAAAATTCTTCATGAACATCAAATTAAAAATGCACTCATAAATATTGGTGGCAATATTATAGCAATCGGGCAACATGGCAATAAACCTTGGCGTGTGGGTATTCAAGATCCAAGGGGTACACAAGCCATTGCTAAACTTGACTTACATGATGGTTGGGCGATTGGTTCATCAGGCGATTATCAACGCTATTTTATCCATAACGGTATTCGCTATTGTCATCTTATTAATCCTTTTACAGGATTTCCAGTCCAAGGAGTTTTTTCGGTCACAGCGCTAATAGAACCGTCTCAAAATGCAGGTACTCTATCCGATGCATTAACCAAACCACTTTTTATTAGCAAAAAAGAAGATCGAGTTGCTTTGGCACGTAAACTAAATATTCGTCATTACCTCATTATTGAAGATCGGGGGATATCAATGACGCAAACGATGGCAGATAAAATTCAATTTTTAGAGCCTTATACAAACAAGAAGAAAGCTATTGAAATCACGTACTAAATTTTTTTTTGGCGATAGTCTTATTATTTTAATAAGTCTTATCTTTATTTTTTTTACATTTAAAAATTTTTGGCACTTTGAAACGGGAAGTGTTGTACAAGTAAATTTTCAAGGAAAGATTTATGGAAACTTTAGTCTATTTCAGGATAGAAAAATAAGCCTCATAGGTAATGAAGGTGAAAGTATTATTGAAATTAAAAGTGGACGAACCCGCTTTAAATCTGCTCCGTGCAGAAATCAATACTGTATCCAACAAGGATGGATCCATTTTACTGGACAAATGCTGATTTGTATTCCTAATGAATTGAGTATTGAAATATTAGGTAAAACGAAAGCTTATGACTCGCTCAATTATTAAAATTAAAACGACTTTTCTTGATCATCAAATTGCACAATTAAGCGCAATTGCCATAGGGTTGAGCTTAATTGAATCTGTATTACCATCGCCAATGCCCGGTGTAAAACCAGGCATTGCGAATATCATTACACTTTATGCTATTTACCACTTTAATTTTAAAACTGCAATGTGGGTTAGTATCTTAAGGGTCTTTGCTTCAAGTCTCATATTAGGACAATTTTTTAGTCCTACATTTATGTTGAGTTTGACTGGATCAGTATTTAGTCTTCTGACTTTATACTTTGCAATCAAATTGCCGTCTAAATTTTTTAGTCCCATAAGTTTTTCGATTATTTCATCTTTCGCACATATTGGAGGCCAGCTTCTCCTTGTCCGAATATGGCTCATTCCTCACGCCAGTATCTATTATTTGATTCCAATATATAGTTTGGCAGCACTTATATTTGGTTTCATCAATGGGTGGCTGACATACCGCTTACTTAAAGATCACAATTCCTTATAAGACAGCAAGATAATGTTAAAATAAACATAGTCAAAAAAGGTATAGACATCATGAAAAAATATCTATGTATTTATTTAAGTGCCTGCTTACTTCTTATTTCAGTAGGATGTGGTACCAAAGGTCCTTTATATATCCCTGAGCAAAAATATCCACAAGAGACGGCACCTGAGAAAAAGTAAATAATGGCGCAAATGTCATTCATTCATATTGATCAAGGTGTTCTTTTCGCAGATGGCGTTTCCCTCGAAGCGATTGCAAATCAATTCAGTACACCGACTTTCATTTATTCAAAAAATACACTTGTTAACACTTTTACATCTTTTAAAAAAGGACTTCTCAAAACAAATCACCTTATTTGTTTTGCAGTAAAAGCTAATTCTAACATTGCGATTCTGAATCTCTTTGCGAGCTTAGGTGCTGGCTTTGATATTGTGTCAGGAGGAGAACTTGAACGTGTCATTTATGCAGGTGGTGATCCAAAAAAAATTGTATTTTCAGGTGTAGGTAAAACAGAATCTGAAATTAAAGCGGCTTTAAAAGTAAATATATTATGCTTCAATATAGAGTCGAAAAGCGAACTTCTTCGCATTCAAAAAGCTGCAAAAGAAATAAACATCAAAGCGCCCATCTCTATTCGAGTAAATCCTGATGTTGATGCTAAGACCCATCCTTATATTGCTACAGGATTAAAGGATAACAAATTTGGTGTTGACTTTAATCAAGCATTGTTACTTTATCTTGAAGCAAAAAGTATGGCTCATATTGAAATTAAAGGTATTGATTGTCATATTGGCTCCCAAATCACAGAACTTAAACCTTTTATGGATGCGCTGGATCGTGTTTTATCTCTGGTAGGTCAACTTAAAAAAAATGATATTCATTTAAGTCATATTGATATTGGTGGTGGTATTGGCATTTGTTACCAAGATGAATCACCCCCTAATTTTGAAATCTACATTAAAGAAATCTTAAATAAAATTAAAGATCTTAACGTCAAAATTATTTTTGAACCAGGTCGAGCACTTGTAGGTAATGCAGGTGTACTTTTATCTAAAGTAGAATATTTAAAGCAAAATGATCTAAAGCACTTTGCCATTATTGATGCTGCCATGAATGACCTTATCCGACCTAGTTTATATGATGCTTATCATGAAATTAAAGTCGTGCGTGAACATGATGCAACACTGCAATCATATGACGTAGTAGGTCCGGTATGTGAGAGCAGTGACTTTATTGCAAAAAATCGATCATTAAAATTAAGAGAAAATGATCTGATTTGTATTATGTCAACTGGAGCTTATGGTATGAGCATGAGTTCAAATTACAATTCTCGCGGACGCGCTGCTGAAGTGATGGTGGATCAGGATAAAATTTACGAAATTAGAGCACGTGAAAAATCTGCTGATTTATTTAAGCTCGAAAAGAAATTCCCGCTTTAATCAAAAATAACACCTCTAAAATATTTACCTATGGCAGATAAAATCAAAATTCTTTTAGCTAATCCTCGTGGCTTTTGTGCAGGAGTCGACCGCGCTATTCAAATTGTTGAACAAGCGCTTATACAATATGGAAAGCCTATTTATGTGCGACATGAAGTAGTGCATAACAAGTATGTGATCCATGATTTAAAAACAAAGGGGGCTATTTTCGTTGATGACCTTGAAGCTATTCCTAAAGGTGCTCATGTGATTTTTAGTGCGCATGGTATCTCAAAAGCTATACGTGAGGAAGCTAAATCACGTGAACTCATTCCTATTGATGCCACCTGCCCACTCGTCACAAAAGTTCACGTCGAAGTAAATAAAATGCTAAATCAAGGTATGGACATTATTATGATCGGGCATAAAGGCCATCCAGAGGTAGAAGGCACCATGGGTCAAATTGAAAAACATCATACCGATCGCAAAATATATCTCATCGAAACAATTGAGGATATAAAATATTTGCAAGTAGTTGATCCTAATAAAATAGCTTATGTCACGCAAACTACCCTTTCTATTGATGATACCAAAGCAATCATTACAACATTGAAAATGAAGTACCCAAATATTCAAGAACCTAAAAGTGATGACATTTGTTATGCCACACAAAATAGACAAGATGCAGTAAAAGAAATGAGTAGTCTTTGTGATCTTATTATTATTGTGGGCTCTAAGAATAGTTCTAATTCAACCCGACTTAAAGAACTAGCATTAAAAGAGGGTATTGAAGCTTATATGATTGACAATGAGGATGCGTTTCAGTCATCTTGGCTTATGAATAAAAAAAATATCGGTATTTCTGCAGGAGCGTCTGCACCTGAGATAAGTGTTTCATCTATTATTAATAAGATTGAAACGCTTACAAGATTGACCATTACTGAGCTTCCAGGCATTGAAGAAAATATTATTTTCAGATTGCCTAAAATTTAATATATGGCTTTCAAAAGACCTATTTCATCTCTCGTATTAATTTATACTGAAGGTTTTAAAGTTCTACTAATGGAACGAGCCGATAGAAAAGATTTCTGGCAGTCTATTACAGGCAGCTTAGAAGATAATGAAACGCCAAGAGAGGCTGCCACTAGAGAAGTATTTGAAGAAACAGGAATAAATACACAACAGTTTACACTTGAAGATTGGCAACTTTTCCATGACTATGAAATCTATGATCATTGGCGATACAGATATGCCCCTGATATTACTCACAACACCGAACATATCTTTGCGCTTAAAGTGCCCTCCTCAACACCTATTCAATTATCAGCAGACGAACATATTCGATATCTATGGGTAGATTGGAAAGATGCTATGGATAAAGTATTCTCTTGGACTAATAAAGAGGCTATTAAAAAACTAGCCGAAATTTATCAGTTAAAACTGTAAAATAGTCTTACTATGCAAGTTACTCAAATTAAATTTAATGCATTTGAATCTATCAGCGATGAAGATTGTCAACAAAGAATTATTGCAGCCAAAAATAAACTAGGTAAAAATTTAGTCATCTTAGGCCATCACTATCAACACGAGTCTGTATATCGACATGCAGACTATACAGGGGACTCCCTTAAACTCTCTCGAGCAGTTGAATCACTTGACGCTAAATATATTGTATTTTTAGGTGTGCACTTCATGGCTGAGGTAGCGAATATTTTATCGAGGCCTGATCAAGTCACTGTTCTCCCAGACCTAGCAGCAGGTTGCTCAATGGCGGATATGGCGAATTTAAGTAAAGTAGAGAGAAGTTATCGAGAACTTTCAAAAATATTATTATTTGATGAAATTGTCACCCCTGTTACTTATATTAATTCTGCAGCAGATCTTAAAGCTTTTTGCGGTGAGCATGGCGGTATTGTATGTACCTCAACTAATGCAATAAAAATTATTGAATGGTCATTTAAACAACGTGAAAAAGTTTTATTTTTTCCTGATCAAAATTTAGGACGTTGGAGTGGTCACAAAATGGGCATTCCTTTAGATGAAATGCCTGTATGGGATCCAGACCTACCTCTTGGCGGACTGACCGAAGCAGAAATAAAAAAAGCTAAAATCTTTTTATGGAAAGGACATTGTGCAGTGCACCAAATGTTTCGTCTCCAAAATATTGAATGCTTTAGAAAAGATCATCCTGATGGTAAAGTAATCTCCCACCCCGAGTGCCCTTTTGAAGTATGCGCTCATTCAGATTATGTAGGCTCCACAGAATATATTTTAAAAACAATTACTGAAGCACCTAAAGGAACGAAATGGCTTGTAGGCACTGAACTTAATTTAGTCAATCGACTTGCAAATCAAATGAAATCTGATGATAAGCTTGTGCGATTTATGTCACATGTTATTTGTGAATGCTCAACGATGGCAAGAATTGATCCGCAACATCTTGCATGGTGCTTAGAGAACATTGTCAATGAGAAGCCTATCAACATAATCAAAGTACCTGCTCATGAAGCGAAGTTAGCTAAATTAACCCTCGACCGCATGCTTCATGTCTCTTAAATGATGTCATGTGCGATTTGTAATCAGAGTGAAGGGGAAATTGTCTGGGGTGACAACACAATGCGGGTGGTACTTTTAGATCATCCCGACTACAAGGGCTATTGTCGTGTTGAGCTCGTCAATCATATAAAGGAAATGAGCGACTTAGACGAAATTCTTCAATTTAAGATCATGCATTGTGTATTTAAAGTGGAGGCAGTTTTAAGAAAAGTTTTTAATCCTGAAAAAGTTAATTTAGCAAGTTTAGGAAATAAAACCCCGCACATTCACTGGCATGTGATTCCTCGCTTTAAGGAGGATCCTCATTTTCCAAATTCACACTGGGGAGAAAAGCTAAGAGAGGGATTGCATAAATCTATATCATTAGAAGAAAAAAAAGTACTGATTAAATTTTTAAATCAGTCTCTAAGCCAGTAGTCGTGTGACGATTTTTCCCTGCTGTATATGACTTTCAATAATTTCATCGATATCTTGCTCATCTATAAAATTATACCAAGTAGCTTCGGGATAAATCACAAGCAAAGGTCCCTCATCGCATCGATCAAAACAACCTGCACGATTAATTCTTACCTGAGATTCACCATTTAAGCTGAGGGATTTAATTTTTGATTTCATATACATAAACATAGCTTCAGCACCCTTATCAGAGCAACAGGCTTCACCACCATCGCGCTGATTTAAACAAAAGAAAATATGATGTTTGTAATAATTCATTTATTGAGATGACATGGTATCTTCTTTTGTAAAAGTCCAGGTTCTTGTGATGCTTAATATATCTACTTCTTTTCTGATATCCTCAGGAAAAGTAGCATAGGGCGCACCTAATTCTACAATCCTTTTCGCTGCGTCATCTAAAACTTTAAATCCTGAACTTTGATTGATTTCAATACTTTCAATTCTTCCATCAGGCTTTAAAGAAACCGTCATCCTCAGTTGGCCTGAAAATTTTTTTTCACGGGCTTCTTCAGGATAATTCATATTACCTAAAGTTTCTACTTTTTGTCGCCATGCTTCTGCATAAAGTGCATATTTATATTCTTTGGTGCGAGCCCCAATATATTTTCTCCTCGACTTTTTTTCAAAATTATTAGTTTGATTTGCAAGCTCAGCGTCTGAAGCACTAATTTCACTCACACTGGCTAGAATATCCTCTTTACTAATAGATTTATTAATTACTTTTGATTCTTGAGGCTGTTGAACTGCTCTTAATTCATTAGAAATCTGTATATCTTTTTTTATAATTTTTTCTTTTGAAGGACTTGAAGCTTTTCCAACATTAGACTGATCAGCACGATTATTTAATTGAAATGTATTTTTATTGTCAGTAATCATAGGTAGTGGTGTTTTTTTATGCATATCTTGTTCCGCATCACCACCTTTATTAGAATTACTTTGCGCCAGAACTTCAGCATCCTCTTGATAATTATCTTTTGAATTTGTTAAAATTACCTGAATTTGCGAAAAACTATTCTGAAATGGCTTTGAAGGTTTGAACTGAATAATTTGAATAGCAAGAAAATGCAATACAAAAGACAAAAGTATAGAAAGCTTAAGAATATTATTCTTATATAAACTCTCATCTCTAGGCATAATTTTATGTTAGCCCTTTTAATAAAGTTTTGTGGATACCATTAAAACTTCCATTGCTCATCACGAGAATGTAGTCGCCTGATTTTACTTCTTTTAAAATAGCTTCCACAAAATTTTTCATGTCATTTCCCACTATTGATTTACTTTTAATGGGCGCTAGGGCTTCCTCTGCATTCCAACTTAACTTTTCACCATAGCAAAAAACTTGATCTGCATCTTTTAGGCTTTGAGGAAGTGCATCTTTCATTGTACCTAATTTCATTGTATTGGATCTCGGCTCCAAAACTGCAATAATTCTTGCCTTACCCACCTTGGCTCGTAACCCTGCAATCGTAGTGGAAATTGCTGCTGGATGATGGGCGAAATCATCGTAAATCGTAATACCATTTTTTTCGCCAATGTATTCCATTCTTCGTTTTACATTTTTAAATATTTGTAAAGCTTCTATAGCATTTTCGAATGTCACGCCTACATGATGAGAGGCTGCAATCGCAGCTAATGCATTCATACGATTATGGCGCCCCAAAAGATTCCAAGATAAAGTCCCCACCAATTTACCTAGATTTAAAACTTGAAATGACTGATCTTGATTTACTTTACCAATAGATAAACCTTGTTGAGTACCAATATAAAATTTTTCTGCCCAGCATCCTCTATCAATCACTCTTCTTAAACTCTCTTCCTCATCATTAATAATAATACGTCCTATACCAGGCACCATTCGTACCATATGATGAAATTGAGTTTCAATCGCATAAAGATCCGGAAATATGTCTGCATGATCATACTCAAGATTATTTAATATTGCAGTCCTCGGATGGTAATGCACAAACTTAGATCGCTTATCAAAAAAGGAGGTGTCATATTCATCCGCTTCAATTACAAAAAAAGGTGAAGCCTCACTGTTTGATTTAATTTTTTGTGGTAAACGAGCTGATCTATCAAAATTAAGTGGCACCCCACCAATAAGAAATCCTGGTGCAAAGCCATTAAATTCTAAGATCCAAGCTAGCATCGATGCTGTCGTCGTTTTACCATGGGTACCTGCAACTGCTAGTACCCATTTATCTTTTAATATCACCTCATAAAGCCATTGCGGTCCTGAGATATAAGGCAAGCCCTGATTCATAATTTCTTCCATCAATGGGTTACCCCGCGACACCACATTACCAATCACATAAAGATCAGGTTTTAATTCAACTTGTTTTTTATCGAACCCTTCAATGAGTTCAATACCAAAACTTTCTAACTGAGAACTCATTGGTGGGTATACATTGGTATCGCAACCTGTAACTTTATATCCTGAGGCTTTTGCAAGAGAGGCCACTCCACCCATAAATGTTCCACAAATCCCTAAGATATGAATGTGCATTTTTATTATCTTACAAATTAGTTGCTAACCATTTTTTTAAAAATTCGATTGATACATCTCTACGACGAGCCATATCTTTTAATTGATCCTCGCCAATTTTATCTACGCTAAAATAATGTGCTTCTGGATGAGCAAAATAGAAACCTGAAACTGAGGAAGCAGGGGACATAGCAAATGAATCTGTAAGATGCATATCAATTTCATCTAATTTTAAATGTATAAAAATATCTTTTTTAACAGTATGGTCAGGACAAGCAGGATATCCAGGTGCGGGTCGAATGCCCTGATAGCCCTCTTTAATCAGCGCTTCTTTATCCAAGTTTTCATCCGATACATAACCCCACAAATCTTTTCTGACACGTTCATGCATATATTCTGTAAATGCTTCTGCTAAACGATCAGCTAGAGCTTTAAACATAATACTGCTGTAGTCGTCATTTTTATTCTTAAAGATATCTTCATATTTTTCCATGCCTAATCCACTGGTGACTGCAAAGATACCTATATAATCTTTGATGTTTGATGATTTAGGGGCAATAAAATCAGACAAACACTGATTAGGTTTTTGTACATTATCGATCTTGGGTTTCTCGGACTGTTGTCTTAAGCCATAGTAGGTGAATAAGGTTTTAGTTCTCGATTCATCTTCGTAAATTTCTATATCATCACCCACGCTATTTGCTGGATAAAAAGCCACGGCACCATTGGCAATAAGTGCACGGTTGTTAATAAGTTTTGTGAGCATGGTTTGAGCTTCATCAAAGACTTGAGAAGCACTTTTTCCTACGATGGGATCATTCAATATTGCAGGATAAAATCCTACCAAATCCCACGTCTGGAAAAATGGGCTCCAATCAATATATGGTGCGATTAAATTTAAATCGATATTTTTAAATAAACGCTTTCCAATAAATTTTGGAGACTTTGGTGTAAAAGTTTTAGCAAAATCAAGTGTTAATTTATTGATTCTAGCTTCTTCAATCGTTAATAATTTGACCCCTTTTTTATTGGCATGTTGATCGCGAGCGTGCGCATAATCTTTTTTAATCTCACTGAGGTATTGATCTTTTTGTTCAGGTGTTAGCAGAGATTGCATAATAGCCACAGATCGTGATGCATCAGGCACATATATCACAGGTCCATCATAATGAGGGGCAATTTTAACAGCTGTATGAGCACGTGATGTTGTTGCACCACCGATAAGAAGGGGAGTTTTTAACCCTCTAAAATGGGGATCACGCTGCATTTCTTTTGCGACATGCGTCATCTCTTCTAATGAAGGTGTAATGAGTCCTGACAAGCCAATAATATCTACATTTTCTTTTTTAGCCATCTCTAAAATTTCAGTGCATGGCACCATCACACCCATATTAATGACCTCAAAGTTATTACATTGCAAAACCACGGATACAATATTTTTACCAATATCATGTACATCACCTTTGACTGTTGCAATCAGCATTTTGCCTTTAGGTTTTGAAACAATGCCGGTTCTTTTTTCATCTAATTCTTTCTCTTCCTCAATAAAAGGTACCAAATGAGCTACAGCTTGCTTCATAACTCGAGCTGACTTGACTACTTGTGGCAGAAACATTTTGCCTTGCGCAAATAAATCACCCACAACGTTCATGCCATCCATCAAGGGCCCTTCAATCACATGGATAGGTCGCCCACTTTTTTGCATAACATTTAAGCGTGCTTCTTCAGTATCCTCTACAATAAAATCTGTAATGCCATGCACTAATGCATACTCAAGTCTTTTATTCACTGTCATAGGTTCGACTTCTGAACCGCGCCAATTAAGTGTTTGGACTTCTTTTTTGCTTCCCTTTAAAGTCCCTGCTATTTCGATCATTCGTTCTGTGGCATCAGATCTTCGATTAAGCACGACATCTTCTACACGCTCCTTTAGTTCTGAATCAAGATCATCATAGACACCCATCATGCCTGCATTGACAATCCCCATCGATAATCCAGCTTTGATCGCGTGATATAAAAAGACTGTATGAATCGCTTCACGAGCTAAATCATTGCCTCTAAAACTAAAGCTCACATTTGATACGCCCCCTGAAATTTTTGCATGAGGAAGATTATCTTTAATCCATCTCGCAGCATTTATAAAATCAACTGCATAATTATTGTGTTCCTCAATACCTGTTGCGATAGCAAAGATATTAGGGTCAAAAATAATGTCTTCAGGAGGAAAATTAATTTCTGAAATTAATAAATCATATGCGCGCTTACAGATTTCTGTTTTTCGTTGAAATGTATCAGCTTGTCCTTTTTCATCAAAAGCCATCACAATCGTGGCTGCACCATAACGTTGACATAATTTTGCTTGTCGAATAAATTCAGCTTCACCCTCTTTGAGTGAAATCGAATTAACAACTGCTTTACCTTGAACGCATTGAAGCCCTGCTTCAATGACTTCCCATTTCGAAGAATCAATCATGATTGGGATTCGGGCAATATCAGGTTCAGATGCAATGAGGTTTAAAAAATGCTTCATGGCTTTTGGGGAGTCAAGCATTCCCTCATCCATCTTGATATCAATAATCTGTGCACCATTTTCTACTTGGTGACGCGCTACAGATATGGCTTCATCATATTTTTCATTAATGATTAAATTCGCAAAAGCCCTTGATCCTGTGACATTGGTGCGTTCGCCTATATTTACAAATAATGAATCATCTTTAATTAGAAAAGATTCAAGCCCAGAGAGTCTTGTCACCGTCTCAACAGTTGGTATCTCTCGAGGCTTAATATTTTTTATTTCATCTGCAATCGCGCGGATATGCTCAGGTGTTGTCCCACAACAACCCCCTGCAATATTCACAAAACCACTTGTTGCAAACTCTTTGATTAAGGATGAAGTGTCTTTCGGTTCTTCATCAAAGCCTGTGTCTGACATCGGGTTTGGTAAGCCTGCATTGGGATATATACAAATATAAGTGTCTGCAATATTGGACAATTCCTCAGCATAGGGTCGCATAAGTGCTGCACCTAATGCGCAATTAAGCCCAACCGTCAACGGTTTGGCATGTCGCACTGAGTGCCAAAATGCTGCCACTGTTTGACCTGATAAAATTCGACCCGAAGCATCTGTGACAGTGCCTGACAACATAATTGGTATACGTATTTTATTTTCTTCAAAATACGAATCAATCGCAAAAAGAGCTGCTTTACAATTTAACGTGTCAAAAATTGTTTCAACCAAAAGAATATCAACACCACCTTCAACCAATGCTTTGACCTGATTGAAATAACTATTTTTTAATTGCTGAAATGTAATATTGCGTGCTGCAGGATCATTCACATCAGGTGAAATCGATGCGGTTTTAGGGGTAGGTCCAATTGCACCTGCGACAAACCTTGGTTTATCTTTGGTTGAAAATTTTTCAACCGCTTGACGCGCTAATTTAGCAGAAGCCACATTCATTTCATAAGCTAAATCTGACATTGCATAATCTTCTTGTGCAATCTCAGTAGCCCCAAAAGTGTT
>SYKG01000018.1 GCA_005797835.1 Methylotenera sp. | reverse complement strand
TGGGGCGAAACGTGTAACAACAGTCATAGAGATTTCGTCTTAAACATTAGGGCTTGCAAATAAATCATGTTGATTATAAGAATCAATTTTAACATCAACTAAATCTCCTGCCTTTAAAAGCTTACCATCTCGTAAATAAACTTTACCATCGATATCAGGTGCGTCTGCCATCGATCTTGCAACCGCAAAATTACCCTCATGACTATCCACCAAAACAGTACATACTTTTCCTACTTTAGCTTGAAGTTTTTTATGACTGATTCGGGCTTGTGTTTCCATAAATCTTTGCAAACGGTTTTCTTTAACAGCTTCTGGGACTCTACCTTCTAAAAGATTTGCAGTCGCACCATTAACAGGAGAGTACTTAAAACAACCCACACGATCTAATTCTGCTTCCTTAAGAAAATCTAAAAGGGCTTCAAATTCAGCTTCTGTTTCACCTGGAAAACCAACAATGAAAGTACTTCGTATCGCGATATCAGGACATAACTTTCTCCATTGATTGATGCGTAAAAGATTATTTTCAGCACTTGCTGGTCGCTTCATTAATTTTAAAATGCGAGGACTTGCATGTTGAAAAGGTACGTCAAGGTAAGGCACAATTAAACCTTCCGTCATGAGTGGAATGATGTCATCAACATGCGGATAGGGGTAGACATAATGCATTCTAATCCAAACACCTAAAGAACCTAAAGCTTCAGCTAGATCATAAAGTTTTGTTTTGATTGGGCGACCATGCCAAAAACCACTGCGATATTTAATATCGACACCATATGCACTTGTATCTTGTGAAATTACTAGTATTTCAGAGACTCCGCTATTGACTAAAATTTCGGCTTCAGTCATGACGTCATCGATCGAGCGACTTATTAGATCGCCTCGCATTGAGGGAATAATACAAAATGAACATCGATGATTACAGCCTTCTGAGATTTTTAAATAAGCATAATGTTTGGGCGTTAAACGAACTCCCTGAGGAGGCACTAAATCATTGAAAGGATCATGTGGCTTATCTAAGTGAGTGTGGACAGCTGTCATCACCTCATTTAATGCATGGGGACCAGTGATCGCAAGTAAATTAGGATACTCTTTTTCAATGATTTCTTTTTTAGCGCCCAAACAACCAGTCACAATCACTTTGCCATTCTTTTTAACAGCCTCCCCTATTGCATCCATCGATTCTTTAATCGCTGAATCAATAAAGCCACAAGTATTCACTACTACCAAATCGGCCTCTTGATAAGACTTTGAGATGTCATAACCTTCTGCTCGAAGTTGTGTCAGAATTCTTTCAGAATCTGAGCCTGCTTTAGGACAGCCTAATGATACAAAACCTACTTTAGGAATATATGTCTCCATTAACCCTCAATCATCATTTGAGTAACAGTTATTGATGCAATACCCAATAAAATTAGTATCACTTGTAATATAGTCGAACGTAATTCTGTTTTTTTATGCAGTCCTGGAATCAAATCTGCAATCGATACATAGATCATACTCGAAGCTGCGAGTGCCAAAATAAAGGGCACCCAATCCATCATGGATTCAAGAATAAAGTAGGCTAAGACACCGCCTAACACCGTCGAAAAACTGGCTGTTAAATTAAAAATAAGTGCTGTCTTTTTCTTGTACCCGGAATGAAGTAAAATTAAAAAATTACCGACTTCTTGAGGGATCTCATGCGCAATGATAGCTATCGCTGTAACGATACCTAGACTAATACTTATCATAAATGCAGAACTAATTAAAATGCCATCAACAAAATTGTGAAATAAATCTCCTACCATAATCATGCTGCCACTTCGACCTTCATCATGCAAATACTTATAATTTTTAAAATCATGTTCCCCAGAAGTAACCTCATGGACTTCACAATGATCACCATGGCAGTGACGCCATAATAATAATTTTTCTAAGACAAAAAATAAAAGAATACCAAATAAAACAATAAATGTAGTCATTTTAATATTTTGGGTAAGCTGAAAAGCGTGGGGTAATATTTCTAAAAAAACAGCGCCTAACATTGCTCCTACTGCGAAACTCACTAAATGAGAAATAAGATGTGTTTTTGTATTGAGCGCAATAATCGTTACTATCGTAAAACTCAATAAACCACCTACAAAACAAGAGAATATAATCCAAAGAAAAGTATTCATGAAGTTAGCTTGAAATTAGAGATTTGAGTATTATATCGAAACTTGAAATAACTAGATGTCTTTATGAAGCAATCCAAATAAGAGTGGCCATTCGGCCTGTCAAACCGTCACGCCGATATGAAAAATAATCGTCATGATTAGCGAAAGTGCAATAGTCCTCCATTACACTTCCACCATAAATATCAGTCACGCCATATATATCAAGAAGAATTTTTGTTAAATGATAAATATCAGCTAACCATTTTTGATCTGATATTAAGCAGAATGCTTTTTCAGTATCCTTACTTTTTTCACAAAAACTATATTTCACATCGAAACCGACTTCAAAATACTTTTGACTAATCGCAGGCCCTAACCAAACTAGTAATTCATTTGGTGGCATATTCATTTTATGAATGGTATTTTCAATCACGCCATTTAAAAGGCCACGCCAACCAGCATGAATGGCCGCAACCACGGTCCCTTTTTTATTTGTCATAAGTATTGGTAAGCAGTCTGCTGTTTGAACCACACATACTAGATTTTTTTCCCTTGTGTAAGACGCATCTCCATTCAATACTGGAGATGGAAGCTCTATCACAATATTACTATGTGTTTGATTAAGCCAATGAGGTGGGCTTGGCAAATATTGATTTAAAAAATCACGATTCAAATAAACAGCATTTATTTCATCTTGTACGCGTGTTGATAAATTAAAACTATTAAACT
>SYKG01000017.1 GCA_005797835.1 Methylotenera sp. | reverse complement strand
GCGTCTTCTAAGGAAACTTCAACAATTCTTGACACACCTGATTCTTGCATTGTTACACCGATGAGTTGCTGAGCCATTTCCATAGAAATTTTATTGTGGGATACATACAAAAATTGTGTATTTAGCGACATTTCAGTTACCATATTCGTAAAACGAAGTGTATTACTATCATCTAGAGGCGCATCAACCTCATCCATAAGACAGAATGGTGCTGGATTTAATTTAAATAGAGCAAAGACAAGAGCTGTAGCAGTTAATGCTTTTTCTCCGCCAGATAATTGACTGATGGTTGTATTCTTTTTACCTGGTGGTTGTGCTGTAACCTGAATTCCAGTATCAAGGATCTCTTCACCTAAGAGCTCCAATTTCGCCTGTCCGCCATTAAATAGAACCTTAAAAAACTCTGTAAAATTCTTATTAACTTGATTAAATGTTACGATTAATCGATCTCGAGTCTCTTTATCGATACGCCTTATAGCATCCTCTAGAGTATTAATTGCAGAGGTTAAATCTTCTACTTGGCTATCAAGATAACCTTTCCTTTCTTTTTCGGAAGTAAGTTCATGAATGGCAGCAAGATTAACTGGGCCTAATGAATTAATTTCCTCTTGGAGTTGGTTACATAATTCTTGCACTTCCTTCACTGTTGTTTTATCTGTAATTGACTCTGAAAGAACTGCCTCATCTATATGCGACTCATTTATCTCATTCTGAAACTGCTCAAATAATAATTTTGCTTCTTGTTCATTCAAGCGCGATTGCTCTAATTTATCGCGAATTGGATGAACTGCTTGTTCAGTTTGTAGGCGCTTTTGTTCGCTTTCACGTAAGTCTGCTTCCTTTTGTGCAAGATTATCACGTGACACAATGAGGACTTTTTCCCGGTCATCTTTAATTATAAGTTTTTCTTGCAAGGTAGCTTGCAGAACTTGGATAGCCTCTATATTAATTGAAGCTTTAGCCACATCTTTTTTATTTTTAAGTGTATTATTTTCTTCAGATAGTATATTCATTCTATTGCTTAACTCATTGATTTTATTACTAATAATTTTTAAATTAAAATGACTTTCTTGAAGTTGAATTTCTGCTTCATTTAATAGTTTTCTAGTACTTTCATAATCCAATTCATGGCGTTTTTTAATTTCCTCAGTAGAGGTTTTATGTTCAAAGAATACGAGCAAATCATTTTCTAGATTTTGAATAAGGCTAGATTTAGTCGTTTTATCAACCTCAATTTGAGTTAGTTTTAACTTTAATTCATTTTCCTCGATAGTAATATTGCTTCGTTTTTCATTCGCATAGGCAATACTTTGTTGAATTTTCTCAACTTCAATTTCCGTTTGATGAAGATCATGTAAAGCATCTTTTAATGCTTCGCGCAAAGAGTCCGCTTGCTCTTCATAATCATTTAATTGAGATTCAGCTTCATTAAGTTTATTCAATACTTCCTTATAATTTTTTTCTATAGATGGAAATTTCTCTTGTAACACCTTAAGTCTCTCTTGTCGAAGGAGAATACCATTTAGAGTTGCATCTTTACCGTAAAAAGAAACGCTATTTTTTGTAAAAATATCACCTTGTTGGTTCACTAAAAATTCACTCTGTTCTAAATTACCAATAAAATTTTTATAGCTTTCACCCTTGGGAATAAGATAGCAATCAGATAGCCATTCTGATAAAAGATTCATAAGGAGTGGATCACCAATTTCAATTACATCCAATGCAGAATTTAATTTTTTATTTTTTGGTTTATAGGCATGAGATCCATTTAAATTAGCAAGTACCATAGATGCTGGGGGTCTATGAGAAATAGTTTCATATTGTGCTAAAACTGCATTTAATTTTCCACCAAGAGCAGACTCAATCGCTGTTACCCAATCCTGTTTAATCTTTAGCTTGTCCCAGATACGATTTGCAGTATTGATATTATGTTTAGAGACCCAACTTTTAAGACTTTCATTTCCTTGAGTGTCATCTTGAATTTGCGTAAGCGTTTTAATTTCGCCTTCAATCTGGCTTAATTCTTTTTGTATTTCGATTTGACGCTGTCTTAAAGTATCAATTTCTTCTTCAAGGTCAGATGAAAGTGATTTATTTTCGTCTATCTTGCCCTCGATTTTTTCTGCATATGATCGCTTATTAGCCAAATTATTTTCTTTGTCTTCTAATTGGGACTGGCCAGACAAATCAATATTATTAATTTCATTATTTAAAAATGAAATACGTGTACTTGTTTCTTCTTCAACTTTATGAATAAAGTCTATCGTCGCTTTTTCAAGATTTATTTTTTCTTGTGTCGATTGGAATTGATTTACTGCTTGATTGAATTCTTCTGTTGATTTCAAATATTGCGCTTCCACTAACTGAATCGAAGATTTGAGCGAATTAAAACCTTCTTCTTTGACTTTAAATAACTCACTTATTGATGTTTTTTCGATAGCCGCATCTTTAATTTCTTTTGTAAAATTAAGCTGATCTTCTTCATTTTTAGTGAGATTAATTTCAATTTCAACTAACTCTTTTTTACTTCGCTCTAAAAGCTCATTTTGATTTTTAATATTGTTTTCAATATTAGATACCTCAGCATTAATTTCATAAAAGCTTGCTTGGTTTTTATTGATTTCATCGGAAGCACTAATGTGGGCCTGTCTTAGATTTTCTACTTCAGCTTCAATTTTTCTTAAGGCTGCAGTTTGCTGTTCTAATTCATTTACCAGCCTCTCGACCTGAGATTGATGTTTTTTCCAAACAATACTTGCATCTCGTTTTTTTAATACCCAAATTTGCGCTTGATGAAACTTATGCTTCTCTGTTAATTCATTAAATTTTGTTGCTATTACTGCCTGAGATTCAAGTTTCGTAATCTGCTGAATAATTTCACTTAGCACATCTTGAATACGACTTAGATTTTCACGTGTATCTCTGAGTCTAAATTCTGTCTCACGACGACGCTCTTTGTACTTACTTACTCCTGCAGCTTCTTCAAGATAGTTTCTTAATTCTTCAGGTTTCGCTTCAATAATTTGTGAAATTGTATTTTGACCAATAATGGCATACCCTCTCCCCCCGAGACCTGTTCCTAAAAAAAGATCCGCAACATCTTTACGTCTTACTGCTAGGTTATTGATGTAGTAGGTTGAGCCCTTTTCTCTTTCAATAACCCGCTTTACCGAAATCTCTGCATATTGTGACCACTCTGTAGGGGCTTTGCCCAAAGAATTGTCAAAAATTAGCTCGACACTCGCACGTGAAATTGGTTTACGATTTTCTGACCCGTTAAAAATCACAGAATCCATATTCTCACTTCGCATTTCTTTAGCGGAAGATTCACCAAGAACCCATTTCACGGATTCCATGATATTAGATTTTCCACAACCATTAGGGCCAACAATACCAACTCTTTGGCCTTGAAGCTGGATGGAAGTGGGATCTACAAAAGATTTAAAACCAGCTAATTTAATTTGTATAAGTTGCACAATATTCTTTTTATTAAAGTGAAGTAGGTGTTATTTAATAACAGTATAATAACTTTTTTTAATAACTTATTTTAATCTATGAACGCACTTTCTTTAGGAAAAAAACCAACAGCAAAACCTACTAAAAAGCTTGAAACTTTTACTAATCCATGCCCTTCTCGGGACTTTCATATTCATATGCAAATTCCTGAGTTTACCTGTTTATGCCCAAAGACAGGGCAGCCAGACTTTGCTACTTTATATCTAGATTACATTCCTAATAAAAAGTGTGTAGAACTTAAAAGTCTTAAACTCTATATCTGGTCTTTTAGAGATGAAGGCTGTTTTCATGAGGCTGTCACTAATCGAATTTTAGATGATTTAGTAAAAGCAACTGATCCTCGATTTATGCGCCTTCGTTCCGAATTTTTTGTGCGAGGTGGTGTCTTTACTAATGTTGTAGCAGAACACAAGAGAAAGAGTTGGAAACCTAATCCTGTCATTGATTTATCGCAATTTGTTAAGGAATCAAATACTCGATCCTAAAAGGATTGACGCGCTTAATAGTAAAACTTAAG
>SYKG01000001.1 GCA_005797835.1 Methylotenera sp. | reverse complement strand
CGAACCAGGGACACACGGATTAACAGTCCGTTGCTCTACCAACTGAGCTATCGAGGAATTAAGAAACGAGATCATAGGGTAGTTATTGCTTAAAGGTCAACTTATTCAAGGCATAAATTATACTTGAATTGACGCCTTATTTAAACAGAGAGGGCGCGCTTAATGCGTTTCATGGCTTCTGCTAAATTTTCCATAGAGGTTGCAAATGAAATTCTGAAATAATCTTCTGAGCCGAAAGCGGAGCCTGGCACTACTGCGACACCTTCTTTTTCTAAGAGATAATCAGCCAAAGCAAGATCAGTTTTTTCTTTTAAAATCTTTTGATCGAACAAAAGATCGATTGCCTTTTTTGCGTAAGGAAATGCATAGAATGCACCTTGCGCTTCAATACATGAGAGACCTGGGATTTCATTAAAACTTTTTACAACATAAGCATGCCTTTCCCTGAAGGCAGTAATCATTGGTTTCATACATGCTTGATTACCTGAAAGCGCAGCTTCTGCTGCTACTTGAGATATAGATGTTGGATTAGATGTTGATTGTGATTGAAGTATTTCCATGGCATTTATAATATAACTTGGACCAGCTGCAAAGCCAATTCGCCAACCTGTCATGGAATAAGCTTTTGATACTCCATTTATAATGACACAGCGATCTTTTAATGTCGGCTCAATATTTAAAATATTATAAAAAGGCATATCTTTCAATTTGACATGTTCATACATATCATCTGTCCCAATAAGAATATTGGGATATTTTATAAGCACTTGCGAAAGGGATTGTAATTCTTCTTTTGTATAAATGGCACCTGTTGGATTTGATGGTGAATTTAACATAAGCAGTTTTGTTTTTTTTGTAATTACTTTTTCAAGCTGTGGTGCAGTCATTTTAAATTTTTGTTCAATCCCGCATTGAACGATAACTGGCCTTGCATTTGAAACTAGCACAATATCTGCATATGATACCCAATAGGGTGTGGGAATAATGACCTCATCTTCAGAATTTAATACAGCTAAACAGAAATTAAAAATACATTGTTTACCCCCAACACCTACAATAACTTCATTAAGTGAATACTCAAGATTGTTATCACGTTTGAATTTGTCAATAATCGCTTGTTTTAATGAAGGTGTCCCAGATACAGGAGTGTATTTTGTGAATCCATTATCAATTGCTTTTTTTGCTGCATCTTTAATATGTTGCGGTGTATCAAAATCTGGCTCACCCGCAGCAAGACTGATAATATCTTTGCCTTCAGATTTATAGCGAGCTGCTTTTGCTGTAATTGATAGAGTTGGAGATTCTTTTATTCGACTGACACAGTCTGATAGTTTAATAGCTGACAATATAGATCCAGGATTTATTCATAATGGTTCTATTTTACGCAAAAAGATCTTTAGATGAAATAGACTTTTAATCTATTCACATGTCTTCAAGCATCCAACTAACTTGAAATAATCTTCAAGAAGCTCAGGATTAATTTTAGAAATTTCCTCTTGGATTAACTTAATTTCCTTTTTATCATTTTTGGATTTAGCAATAAAACCCAATCGGAAAAGCACATCTGTATTTTGATTGTCTAATTTAATTGATTGACGATATGCTTTTTCAGCTTCATTTAAATCAATGATATTTTCATTAGCCAATCCAAGTTCAAACCATGCCTCAGAATTATTAGGTTCAATTTTCGTCCATTTATTAGCGATATCCAATAATTTCTTCCAATCTTTTTTAACGGTTGGAACTGCAACCTGAAGGAAGAGTGGTTTTTTATCCTCTTCTTCTTCCCATAAAGCTATGCCAGTGATTGGAAATTTAGTTTCAGTAGGCTTATTTTTAATTGAATTTATCCATTCAACTGGAAGGGCATAATAAAAAGAGTTTCTGCCTGAAGTTTTGAATGTATTTATACCTACAAGTCTTCCTACTGAATCAAATAAACCACTTCCAGAAGCGCCCATTCTAAATTGGGCTGTACTTAGAATAACCTTACCTTGATCAAGATCATAAGTTGATTTAACCACACCTGATGAAGTAAGGGGGACTGGCACACCATTAGAGTGACCTATTGCAATTACTTGCTGACCTTTTTTTAGATCAGTACTTTTTCCCATTGGGACGGCCTTATGCGGCATTCCAAATGTCGTCAGTAAACATAAGTCATGCCAATGATCTGCTTTGACTGAAGTTGCTGAATAGCTCTCTTCACCATGCGATACCCAAGGTTGTTTTGTCTTTCTTAAAACATGGCAATTAGTCACAACTTGATTTTCACCGACTACAACACCGGAGCCATAAGCCATGCCCCCTGATTCGTTATACCCTCTTATCATAACCACACTTAGGAATGAATCCATTAATACCTCTGTACTTAACGCATATACGTTGGTATTGAGGAATAATAAACTTAGAGGGAAAAGTAGAAAAAATTTAAACATTAGTGTCATAGGATATCACGCGTAAAAAAGTATAATGATAAGTGGACTTCATAAAATACTAAAAGTTCTTCCCAGTTTTAATACATAATTAGTTTTCAAATTATTTTTTATGTAAAATATAACTATCTTGTTTCTTACCTTTCCAAATAGTCCTTATCAATTATTTCAACCGTTCTCTCCTGCAGGTGATCAGCCTCAGGCTATTGATTTACTTACTGAGGGGATTTTGGATGGAAAAAAATTTCAAACACTTTTAGGTGTCACGGGCTCAGGCAAGACATATACAATTGCAAATGTAATAGCAAGGACAGGGAAGCCTACGATTGTCATGGCGCCTAATAAAACCCTAGCAGCACAACTTTATTCAGAATTCAGAGAATTTTTTCCAGAAAATGCAGTGGAATACTTCGTATCTTATTACGATTACTATCAGCCTGAAGCATATGTACCTGCCCGAGATCTTTTTATTGAAAAAGATTCAAGTATTAATGAGCATATCGAGCAAATGCGCTTATCTGCTACTAAAGCGCTTCTTGAACGCGACGACAGTATCATTGTAGCGACCGTATCAGCAATATACGGTATTGGGGATCCAGTCGACTATCAGGGTATGGTCATGCAACTTATTAAAGGTGAAAAACTGCTGCAACGTAATATTATTTTACGGTTAGTTTCCATGCAGTATGATCGCAATGATTTTGATTTTTCCCGCGGAGCTTTTAGAGTAAGGGGGGACACAATTGATATTTTCCCTGCTGAAAATTCTGAAACAGCAATCAGAGTTACTTTGCTTGATGACCTCATAGAATCCATTACACTCTTCGACCCTTTAACTGGTCAAATGTATAACAAGGTTAATCACTTTACGGTTTACCCCTCAAGTCATTATGTCACCCCCCGAGATACAACGGTTAGAGCCATTGAAAAAATTAAAAACGAATTAAAAGATCGTTCTGATTATTTTGCAAAGGCAAATAAATTAGTTGAGGCGCAAAGAATTGAGCAGCGAACTCGTTTTGATATCGAGATGTTAAATGAAATAGGTTTTTGTAAAGGTATTGAAAATTATTCGAGGCACTTATCTGGAAGAAATCCAGGCGATCCACCTCCGACTTTGATTGAATATCTTCCGAAACATGCACTAATGATTATTGATGAAAGTCACGTCACTGTGCCACAAATTGGAGGTATGTATAAGGGCGATCGAGCTCGTAAAGAGAATTTAGTTGAGTATGGTTTTAGATTACCTTCAGCCCTCGATAATCGACCTTTAAAATTTGAAGAGTTTGAAAATACACTGCGTCAGTGTATTTTTGTGTCGGCAACGCCTGCCGAGTATGAGGCCACTCACACAGAACAAATTGTAGAGCAAATAGCTAGACCGACAGGATTAATCGATCCAGAAATTATTGTAAAACCAGCGGATAGTCAGGTAGATGATCTATTAAGCGAGATTAATATTCGCGTTGAAAAAAATGAAAGAGTACTCGTAACAACCCTCACTAAACGTATGGCTGAGGACTTAACTGATTATTTTACTGAACATCAAGTTAAAGTGCGCTATCTTCATTCAGACATTGATACAGTTGAGCGCGTTGAAATTATTCGTGACTTGAGATTAGGAAAATTCGATGTTGTCGTAGGTATTAATCTATTAAGAGAGGGTTTGGATATCCCCGAAGTTTCTCTTGTAGCCGTGCTAGATGCTGACAAAGAAGGATTTTTAAGGTCAGAGCGTTCTCTCATTCAAACAGCGGGAAGAGCGGCTCGAAATATTAATGGACAGGTGATTTTTTATGCAAATAAGATCACGCGAAGCATGAAGAGCGCAATTGATGAGACCAACCGAAGACGAACAAAACAAATTGCATTTAATTTGGAAAATCATATTACGCCGGTGGGTATCACCAAGAGAATTAAAGATATTATTGAAGGTACTTTTGATAAAGAAGAGGCTGATCTTAGTCGAGCCCTTAAAAAAGAACAAGCTCGATATGACCACCTGAATGAAAAGCAAATGGCGAAAGAAATTCAGAAGCTTGAAAAATCAATGCAAACAGCAGCCCGTAACTTAGAATTCGAAAAAGCCGCTCAACTTCGAGATGAGGCAAAATTCCTCAAAGAAAGGCTTTATGGCGCAGGCATTAAGGACCGCATTGACCTTTAAAAATCATTGATTTAATTCAAAAAAGACCTATAATACCCGATCTTTCTACCTTGCTTTATAGTGAGCCGCATCACTGAAAGCTTTTAACCATAAGGAAATTTTATATGCGACATTATGAAGTAGTATTTATCGTACATCCTGATCAAAGCGAACAAGTGCCTGGCATGATTGAACGCTACAGATCTCTAGTGACATCCAAAGGTGGAAAACTCCACCGCCTCGAAGATTGGGGTCGTAAACAACTTGCGTACATCATTGCAAAAATTCATAAAGCTCATTATGTGCTTATGAATATCGAATGTAACCATGAAACTCTCGCAGAATTGGAGCACGCTTTTAAGTTTAATGATGCTGTCTTACGTCATTTGATTATGGGCACTAAAGGAGCCATATCTTCACCATCTATTATGATGAAAGAAGAAAAATCAAAATCAGTGCTTGAAAGAGATGAGCGCATTGAACCTGAGGTTATTGAAGCTTAATTTAGATTGAACTGCTTAGAAATTTCTGGGGAAGTATCTCATGTGGACTCAGTTCGATATACACCCGAAAGTAATCAGCTAATTTTTCATATTAATTTTATAGAATATCTATAGGAGTTTAAGATGGCTAGAGAAATGTATAAAAGAAGACGTTACTGCAGATTTAGTGCTGAAGGCATTAAAGAAGTAGATTACAAAGATGTTGATTTATTAAAAGACTTTATCACTGAAAATGGAAAACTAATTCCAGCGCGTATTACAGGTACTAAAGCGATTTATCAGCGTCAACTTAATGTTGCGGTAAAGCGTGCTCGGTTTTTAGGGCTTTTACCCTACACTGACAAGCACTAAGGAGATTATGAGATGCAAATTATTTTATTAGAGAAGGTAGCTAACTTAGGAAATCTTGGTGATATTGTTAAAGTTAAAGATGGTTTTGGTCGAAATTTTCTTATTCCACAAGGCAAAGCTAAGCGTGCGACTGATTCAAACAAAGCTGAATTTGAAGCAAGACGCACTGAGTTAGAAAAACAAGAAACAGCGCTTCTTGATGCTGCTAAAGAAAGAGCAAAAGTACTCACCGGATTTACGTTATCTGTCACGCAAAAAGCTGGTGTTGATGGCAAGCTATTTGGTTCCGTCACCAACTCAGATATTGCTGAAGGTTTAATAGCGAAAAATATTAAGGTTGTGAAAGCTGAGATTCGTATGCCAAATGGTCCACTTAAAACAGTAGGTCAACATCAAGTCACAATTGCATTGCATCACGATGTTACAGTGGATATTTCAATTGACGTTATTGGTGAACCTGCTTAATAAAAAGCAATCAATTTTTTTTAAAGGCTGCCTAGAGCAGCCTTTTTTTATTCCGTTATAATTACTTCATGGCTGACGATATCCTCAATACTCTTAAATTACCTCCTCATTCTATTGAAGCAGAACAGTCTTTATTAGGTGGCTTACTGATTGATAATGAAGCGTTTGATAAAATTGCTGATCTTGTGTCACCAAGTGATTTCTATCGTCAAGATCACCGCTTAATTTTTCAGCATATTATTAAGCTTGTAGAACAAAATAGTCCAGCTGATATCGTCACTGTTGCTGAATCTTTAGAAAAGAATGCTGAATTAGTAACAGCAGGTGGTATT
>SYKG01000016.1 GCA_005797835.1 Methylotenera sp. | reverse complement strand
GTGTCGCAGTAGTGCCAGGCTCCGCTTTCGGCTCAGAAGATTATTTCAGAATTTCATTTGCAACCTCTATGTAAAATTTAGTAGAAGCCATGAAACGTATCAAGCGCGCCCTCTCTGTTTAAATAAGGCATCAATTCAAGTATAATTTATGCCTTGAATAAGTTGACCTTTAAGCAATAACCACCTTATGATCTCGTTTCTTAATTCCTCGATAGCTCAGTTGGTAGAGCAACGGACTGTTAATCCGTGTGTCCCTGGTTCGAGCCCAGGTCGAGGAGCCAAATTAAAAAAAGCCCACATTCATGGGCTTTTTTATTTTAGGTAAATAAGTTTGATATAACGGTAATAAGTACCTTCAGCTACAGAAATTGCAAGCATCAAGCCCTCTCGGCCATCTAAAAAGCCTAACCTTAAAATATAAGTTCGAACAAAAGCCCATAAAGCATGAAAAATTGCCTTTTTAAGGCTGCCCTTTGCTCCTCTATCTTTAAGATCTCTTGCACCCAAACTTGAATAAATATTAATTTTTTTTAAAACTGTTTCGAAATCTTGATAAGAATAATGAATGAGAGATTCTGACAAATGACCAATTTCATACTTAGTTATCAAATGCTCATGCACATGATGCGATGAAAACTTAGCACTCCCTTTTTTAAACAGTCTTTTTGTCCTATCTGGACGCCATCCAGAAAACTTTATAAATCTTGAAACAAAAAAAGAACTACGAGGAACGTCATATATGTCAAAATTCGATCGATTAATCGTTTTTAAAATTTCTTGCTTAAGCGCCGGTGGAATTCTCTCATCAGCATCTAAAGAAAATATCCACTCATACTTAGCTAGTTGAATAGCTATATTTTTGTATTGACCATAACCCTTCCAGGGCCTGGTGAAAACTTTAGCACCCAATTTCTTTGCAAGTAAAATAGTATTATCAGAACTACCTGAATCTAAAACAATTATCTCATCTGCAAAATTCGCACTTTTAATGCAATCAGCTATATTTTTAGATTCATTCTTTGCAATGATAATGACTGAGAGTCTAGGCATTAATTTAGTGACTAATAGTTAATTTAAAGGTAGATTATTTAATTAGATTATAACAACTAATAAAATCAAAAAATAAATTTATAGAAAATTAGATTAATAAATGGTCAATGTAAAAAAAGATATTGTTTGTATTGGTGGTGGCATTATGAGTATCACTCTAGCAAAACTATTGCAAGAAATAGATCCTAGTAGAAATATTACCCTCTACGAAAAGCTTGCTTCTTGTGCCCAAGAGAGCACTCAATCAATCAATAATGCTGGGACAGGACATGCGGGGTATTGCGAACTAAACTATACGCCAATAAATAGCCATCAAAATGTCTCCATACACCGTGCATTAAAAATCAATAGAGAATTTGAAGTATCCCTTCAATTTTGGAGTTTTTTAGCAAAAAAATATCAAAACTTTAAGTCAAAATCATTTATTACCCAAGTTCCACATATAAGTCTTGTTAGAGGTGAGAAAAATATTTCTTTTTTAAAAAAAAGGTATGAAGCACTTAGTAAGAGTATTTTGTTTCAAGGCTTACAATTTTCTTGCGATAAAGAAACGATAAAAAAATGGGCACCGCTTATTGATGTCGCATCAAAAGATGAAATCGCTATGACTAAATATGAGTTTGGAAGTGACTTAAACTTTGAATCATTAAGCCATCAAATGTTAAAAATTTTATACACAAATAAAAATTTCTCGATTCATACTCTTCACGAAATCAAATCTATATCACAAAAAAATGATAAAACCTGGAACATAAAAATATATAACATTAAAACTAAAGAGTTAATTTTAGTAAATGCTAAATTTATTTTTATTGGTGCTGGTGGAGCGACAATCCACCTTCTTCAAAAAAGTAACATTAAAAATCAAAAAGGTTATGCAGGCTTTCCTGTTAATGGAGAGTGGTTAATATGTAAAAATCCATCTCTCACAAAAAAACACTTTTCAAAAATATATGGCCTAGCCGGGCCAAAAGCGCCACCAATGTCAGCACCCCACCTAGACCTAAGAATTATTAATGGAAAAAAACAGCTTATGTTTGGACCATTTGCAAGTTTCACATTCAAATTTCTAAAAACAGGTTCTTATTTAGATTTGGTGAAATCAATCAATATTCGTAATATTTTTCCCATACTGCAGGTATTTTTATCTAATCTCAATCTTCTAAGCTACCTCATTAAGCAATCGACTAATTCATACGAGGATAAAATTAATATGCTTAGAGAATTTTTTCCATTAGCTATTAAAAAAGATTGGCAATTAGTTTCCGCTGGCAAGAGAGTTCAAATTATAAAACCATATAAAAAAATAGGTGGTAAATTAGAATTTGGTACTGAGATTGTTTGGTCAGATGATGCTTCTCTTGCAGCTTTATTAGGAGCTTCCCCTGGCGCCTCAACTTCTGTTTATTCAATGTTAACTGTGATCGAAAAAAGTCTTAAGGGAAAGATCAACCCAAAAATCTGGAAAAATAAAATTGAAAAGATGGCACCTTCTTACAAACAAGACTTAGATAAGAAGCCGACTTTATTTACTAAGGCTAGATTATCAACCTACAAAACGCTTGGATTTAGGATTTAGAGCGCTGTCGTCTAATTTCAGATAGTACAATACCGCTAGCAACACTTACATTCAAACTTTCAATCGCTCCTAACATAGGTATTTTAATTAAGAAATCACACACTTCTTTGGTTAATCTTCTTAATCCATTCCCCTCAGAACCAAGAACGACTGCAATTGGTCCTTTAAAGCTTGTCTCATAAATAGACTCTGCACCATCTTCTGCAGTTCCTATTACTAGTACACCTCGATTTTTGAGTTCACGAATAGTTCTTGCTAAATTTGTAACTACAATAAAAGGAACCGATTCTGCAGCACCTGAAGCAACTTTTCTTACAGTAGCATTTAATCCTACTGCTCGATCTTTAGGTGCGATTACTGCGTGAACTCCCATGCCATCCGCAACGCGTAAGCAAGCTCCTAAATTATGTGGGTCTTCTACACCATCTAATATGAGAAAAAAAGCTGGCTCAGTAAGATTACTCTCCAGAATATCCTCGACTGTTTTATAAGGAATAACCAAGGGTATAATTTTTGCAACTACACCCTGATGCTTTGACTGTGGCGCAATTCCATCAAGTCTTGTGCGATCAATCATTAATACACGAATATTATTTTCTTTGGCTAATTCTAAAATCTCTTTGGTCCTTGGATCATTTCGCTCATTATCCAAATATATTTCTTGAATACTTCTTGAGGATTGCCTTAATTGACTAATAATTGGATGAAATCCAAAAATGATTTGACTTTGAGACATATTATTTTGCTCTTAATATCTTTTTATTTTTAGGTGATCTAGAAGTTTTCTTTTTACTTTTGTTTTTAAAAGAATGATTTTTCTTTTTATAGATAGTCTTTTCTTTAAAGAAGTTTTTTGGTTTTTTATCTATAGAGTGAGATTTTTTTACCTCTTGATGACTCTCGAGGCTAAAATCTATTTTACTAAGCTCAAGATCTACACGAACTAATTTTACTTTGAGCCTATCTCCCAAACGATAGACAACATGAGACCTTTCTCCAACTAAGATGTGCCTTGCTTTATCATAGGTAAAGTAATCGTTACCTAATTCTGTGACATGAAGCAAGCCTTCAATATAAATATCATCAATAGATACAAATAATCCAAAACTTGTAACCCCTGCAACAGTCCCCTCATATATCTCACCAATTTTGTCTTGCATGAAGTAACACTTAAGCCAAGAAGATACATCACGCGTAGCATCATCAGCTCTTCTTTCCGTCTGAGAACAATGCTGACCTAAAAGATGCCAGTTTGATGTAGTCATTTTCTTTTTTTCAAGTATAGCTTTAATGGCACGATGAATTAAAAGATCTGGGAATCGCCGAATAGGTGAGGTGAAATGTGCATATGCTTCATAAGCTAAACCAAAATGACCAATATTGTCAGGACTATATACAGCTTGTTGCATTGATCTTAATAAAACTGTCTGCAATAAATGTTCATCTGGCCGCCCTTTAATTTTTTTAATTAAAGCGTCATAATCTTTAATGCTTGGCTTGGCTCCCCCAGTCAACATAAATCCAAACTCTGCTAAAAATGTTTGGAGATTTTCTAAGCGTTCTTCAGTGGGTCCTTCATGAATTCTATAAAGTGCAGGATGTTCATGCTCTATCAAAAAATTTGCTGCGCACACATTAGCAGCTAACATACACTCTTCGATAAGCCTTTGAGCCTCATTTCTGGTAACTGACTCAATTCGATCAATTTTTCCTTGATCGTTAAAAATCATAATAGTTTCAGATGAATCAAATTCAATAGCACCTCTATGTTGTCTTTGCTTAGAGAGTATTTTATATACTGACTCAAGATTTTTAATGTGGGGGATAATAGATTGATATTTTTTTGTTAACTCTGACGAAGACTCTTTTAACAGAACACTTACGTCGGTATAAGTCATTCGTGCTTTTGACTCCATAACAGAGGGATAGAATTTATAAGAAGTAACTTTTCCATACTGATCAATCAGCATATCGCAAATCATGCACAATCGATCGACGCTAGGATTAAGGGAACAAAGACCGTTTGAAAGAGCCTCTGGCAACATGGGAATGACTCTTCTAGGGAAATAAACTGAATTGCCTCTTTCAAAAGCCTCTTTGTCTAAAATATTATCAGGTTGTACATAAAAACTTACATCAGCAATGGCTACAACTAGTCGCCAATTTTTACCGATGCTTTCCGCATAAACTGCATCATCAAAATCTCTGGCGGTTTCTCCATCAATAGTGATGAGAGGCAAGTCACGCAAATCTACTCTTCCTTTAAAATCTTTTTCAGACACTTTTTTAGAAAAAGATTCAGCAATACGAATCGTTTCATCAGAAAAATTATAAGGGAGCTGATGCTTTCTTAAAGCAATCTCAATTTCCATGCCGCTATCTGCATAATTACCAAGTATTTGGATAACTTTACCCATGGGTCTGGATTTGAACGAGGGTTGAGCGGTAATTTCAATTATAACAATTTGACCTGGTTTAGCCTCCATATCTAGGTGGTATGGAATTAGAAAGTCTTGATTAATTCTTTTGTCTTCTGCAGCTACAATTGTGACGCCTTGACCTTGCACTACCCTTCCGACTAGGGTCTCATTTTTCCTCTCAAGAATCTCAATAATCTTACCTTCAGGGCGACCTTTTCTGTCAAGTCCTGTAGTTTGGACCATTACACGATCGTTATGAAGCACCTGCATCATTTCTCTTGAGGATAAGAAAATATCAGCTCCCTCATGATCTGGAATAAGAAATCCAAATCCATCTGGGTGACCTTGAACACGTCCTGGAATAAGGTTTAATTTCTCAGCGATGCAAAAATCGTCCTTGCGATTTCGCATAATTTGCCCCTGTCTTTCCATAGCTCGAATACGCTTATTAAATGTTTCAGATTCATCATTTGTGATTTCAAGTAATTCGTTGAGTCGTGAAATGGAAAGGGGGACACCTTGATCAGCCATTACTTTTAAAATCAATTCACGACTTGGAAGTGGCTTTTCATAATACATAGCCTCCCGTGCTTTTTGAGGATCATCAAATCGTAATGATTTATTTTTTTTGCTCATAAGTTTGTCATTGTGACATTAAATTAAAGAAAAATTAGATGCTTTTAATTCAAAGCATATAATTGAGAAAGATTTCGACCTAACCCTCTGCAATCTAAGCCGTATCCAAATACAAAACGATCGGGTACTTTAAGACCAATAAAATTTGCAGAATAAGATTTTTTTTTCTTAATCTCTTTGTCAAATAAGACAGCAGTATAAATTTCTTTAGCTTTCATAGTTCGACATATTGCTGCAATTTCATTAAGCGTAATACCTTCATCTAAGATATCGTCAAGAATCAAAATAGTTTTACCCATAATATCTTTAGGCGGCTTAATAAGCCAATGAATTAGAGTGCCTGTAAGTCCTTTCTGATAACGTGTCACATGAATAACACTATATTGAATATTTTTTTCTAAGCGAGGTAAAAGCTGACCTGAAAAAATCAGTGCGCCATTCATAACACAAAGAATATAAAGATTATCTGCTTTAATGGTCTGATTAATTTGATCTGCAATATTCTGTATTGCATTTTTGATTTCAATTTCTGAATAAAGCACAGAAGATTTACTAATTAATGTTTGGATGGTATCCATTAACTAATAAACTTAATCATGATACTGATTTTAGAAATGCAATAAATTCTTTTCCAATTTCAGGGTGTTTTTTTGAAAACTCGACATTAGCTTTCATAAAGCCTAATTTATCTCCACAATCATAGCGTTTTCCTTCAAATTGATATGCAAAGATAGATTGTTGACTTAAAAGCATTTGAATAGCGTCAGTGAGCTGAATTTCAGCACCCTGCCCAGGTTTAATTTTTTCTAAACAATCGAAAATTTCTGGATTGAAAATATATCGGCCAATTACACCTAAAGTGGATGGTGCATCTTTTGGCTGAGGCTTTTCTACAATAAAGTTAATTTTATATAAATTATCTTTAGCGCTATTCACATTCACAATACCATATTGTACAGTTTTTTCTTTTGGGATATCTTCTATTGCTATAACTGAAGCCTGTTCTTTTTGATATTGAGTAATCAATTGTTTTAAAACTGGGGTATTAGCATCTGTTAAATCATCGGCTAATAGAACAGCAAACGGCTCATCATTAATAATTTTTTTTGATTGAAGAACAGCATGACCTAAACCTAAAGGTTCCGATTGTCTTACATAAATACATTTCACATGAGAAGGGATAATGGATCGTATAGATTCCAACAAAAAGTTTTTATTAGATGCCATAAGACTAGCCTCAAGCTCAATATTCTTGTCAAAATGATCTTCAATCGATCTTTTGTTACGACCGGTGACAAAAATAAGCTCTGTAATGCCAGATTGTATAGCCTCTTCGACTGCATATTGAATTAAAGGTTTATCAACAACTGGAAGCATCTCTTTTGGATTAGCTTTTGTGGCTGGTAAAAAACGTGTCCCGAGACCAGCTACCGGAAGCACCGCTTTTTTTATCACTACCATATGTAAAAAATCACTTTCATAGAGATAAAATTTAAATATTTAACTTTAAATTATTATAAATATATGTATAAATTAAATAATTTAATTCCATTTATTTTTTTCCTCAGCATCAATTTTTTTAGCATCTACCCAATATGATTTTTGATTGGTAATCTCTTTTTTCCAAAATGGAGCGTCTGTTTTCAAAAAATCGATAATAAAATGACAAGCTTCAAAAGCTTCTTTACGATGTTTTGCAAAAACAATAACCCCTACAATGGGCTCACCTAAGTTTAATTTGCCATACCGATGCACAATATAAATATCATCCACATTCCATCGTCTTATCGCTAAGGACTCAATATTTAATAATGCCTTTTCAGTCATCCCAGGATAGTACTCTAATTCGAGTCTATCCAGCTTTTCATTCTGGTCATCAAAATCTCTAACATAACCCTCAAAGGTCACTGAAGCACCGCTATTATGAAGTTTTTTTAGTTTTTGACTGATACTTTGTAAGTTAAATAACTCTTCTTGAACGCAGACTGTCATGATTAACCACCCGTGATAGGCGGAAAAAAGGCGATTTCATCATTAGCACTTATCATATGACTGACTTCTACTAACTCCTGATTTACTGCCATTCTGAGTGAGGATGACATACCAAAAATAACTTGCCATTGACTTCCTCTATATTTTAAAAATTCTATCAAATCAGCGACTGTCCTAACATCACCTCCAATATCAATTTCTTCTTTATCAATACCTAAAACTTCTCTCACTTTTGCAAAATAAAATATCTTAACTTTCATCTTTATTTTGCTCCTCTTGTCTTACATAAATTTCTTCTTCGAATTCTAATAAAGCATTCGGATCATCTTTCAATTCCACTCGCTCAATTTGGGAAAAACGTCTTGAAATTTTTTGGCTTGTAACATGAACATCTTGAGCATGCTCATGAGCTTGTCTAATATTATCAGCTAATTTTTTCATGCGGAGATCAAATCGCTCAAATTCCTGCCCTAATCTTCCAAGTTCTGCTTTAATAATATGAACTTGTTTTCTTGTCTCAACATCTTTTAATACAGCCCTTGCTGTATTAAGGACTGCCATAAGCGTCGTCGGCGATACTAGCCATACCCTCTGACTCATTGCCTCTTCAATTAAATCAGAATGGTAAGCATGTATCTCTGCAAAAACAGCTTCGGCAGGAATAAACATTACAGCTCCGTCGGAAGTCTCATTAGAAATAATGTACTTGCTCGCAATATCATGAATATGTTTTTTAATATCAAGCTTAAATTGTTTCTGCGCATTTTTAATTTCATCAGGGGGCAAGTTGCTATCTAACATTTTTCTATAGCTTTCCAAAGGAAATTTAGAATCAATTGCAACCGTGCCTGTGGGTTCTGGTAAATATAAAACACAATCTACACGATTACCATTTGAAAAAGTATGTTGCATCGAAAATGAATTGGGTGGCAAAGAGTTACGAACAAGACTTTCAAGTTGCACCTCTCCGAATGCCCCCCTAGATTTTTTATCGCCCAATAATTCTTGAAAGCTCACAATATTGTTGGTGAGACCGTCTATTTTTTTTTGGGCTTCATCTATAGTAGAGAGTTGTTTCATGACACGATCAAATGTATCGTTTGTTTTTTTAAACCCTTCCTCTAGGCTTTCTTTTACCTTACTATCAATATCATGTAATCTCATATTGAGTAGATTTTTTAATTGGTTAGTAGCACTATCCATAGTGTTACGAACAATTTCACCTTGAATCTTTCCTTGCTCAGAGAGTGTCACATTGAGGCGATCTGTTAACTTATTTAAACTATCGTTCAAGCCTACAAGTATTTCCCGATGCTTTTCTTCCAGTGCTTTTAACATTAATCCATCAGGGGATTGATTTTGAAAGCGCCATAATAAATAACCAGCCAAAACACACAATAAGACCAAAAGAATTAGAATAAAATTAAGCATAAATTGATTATAACGGATGCCTTTTTAAGGTTTTTAATTATTAAATATATGAAAAATGATTGATTTTTGTCATAGGAACACGCGCTTTGAATTTGTCGAGTTCTCCTTGAGGTAACTTTATGGTCAGGCTCACTTTTTCACCAAAAGTTTTGTCTAAAATACTTCCATACATTGAATAAATTACATGAGTATAATTATGTAAATGATTGTAATTAATAATTAATTTTAATTTAAAATATTCAATATAAGGCTCAATCACAGAATGTATTAAAGCGAGTTTCCCAGTACCTCCATAGGCTTTTGTGAGCCCCCCTGTACCTAAATTAATACCGCCATAATAGCGAATGACACCGATACCTCCACCTACAATTTGGTGGGAATCGATTAATTGCAATAAAGGTTTTCCAGCAGTCCCAGAGGGTTCGCCTGCGTCTGACCAATAAGGCTCGAATCCATAATTTGTTTTAAGTTGATAAGCAAAAGCTAAATGACTTGCATGAGGATGCTCTTTCGCGATAAGTTGCAACGCATGCAAAATATCTTGTTTTGTTTCACCTATGAATGAGTATCCAATAAATCTAGATTTTTGAATTGTTTGCTCTTGTGATGAAACACTCTTAAAACAATTCATTTCTTCAACTTAATCCCTCTAGAACACCTTGGCGGTTTAATCGAATGTATTCACTTGCAGGAGATTTTGGTAGTCCTGGCATTGTCATAATCTCACCGCAAATCGCTACTACAAAACCTGCGCCTCTAGCTAGCCTTAATTCCCTTATCACGAGTGTATGATTTTTTGGTGCACCTCGCTCCTTAGGATCACTTGAAAACGAAAATGGAGTTTTAGCAATACAAATAGGAAACTTTGCATAATTTTTCTCAAGCAATGAGAGATCTTTTAAAGCATCTTCTGAAAATTGCACTTTATTTGCATGATAAATTTTTGTAGCAATAGCCATAATTTTTTCTTCTAAACTTAAATGATCTTCATATATAAATTTAAATGCCTTTGGGGTATTTAATTGATCTAAAACAGCAAGGGCTAAATCTTTTGCTCCCTCAGCACCATCTGACCAGTGTGTACATAAAATTGCTTTAAATCCCATTTGTTCTATTGAGGATAGTAGCCACTTTATTTCTCTTTCTGTATCAGAATTAAATCGGTTGATTGAAACTACAACATCTAACCCATAGTGCTGTGAGCAATTTTCAATATGGCGCTTTAGATTATTAAATCCCATTTCGAGTGCTTTTAAATTTTCCTGATTCAATTCAGATTTATCTATGCCCCCATGAAATTTTAGTGCACGAATAGTAGCAACTAAAACAATAATGTCAGGCTTAATACCAGATTGTCTGCATTTGATATCAATAAATTTTTCCGCGCCTAAATCAGCTCCAAATCCTGCTTCCGTCACCACATAATCAGCTAACTTTAATGCCGTTTTTGTTGCTATGAGTGAATTACATCCATGAGCAATATTGGCAAATGGGCCTCCATGAATAAAAGCTGGTGTTCCATGAAGTGTTTGAACAAGGTTTGGCAGAAATGCATCTTTTAATAAGGCTGTCATAGCGCCTTCTGCTTTTAAATCTTTAGTATAAATAGATGTTGCATCTTTTCTTTTCGCAACCTCAATCTCACCTAAGCGATATTCAAGATCATCCAATGATTGTGCTAAACAAAAAATCGCCATCACTTCGCTTGCGACTGTAATATCAAAGCCTGTATTTCTATCTTGTTGACCAAGCTTTAATTCAATATTGCGTAAAGTGCGATCATTCATATCTAGACATCGTCTAAATGAAATTTGATCAATATCAATATTTAATTCATTACCGTGATAAATATGATTATCAATCAATGCAGCTAAAAGATTATTGGCGGAGGTTATGGCGTGAAAATCACCTGTAAAATGAAAATTAATTTTTTCCATAGGTGCTACTTGCGCATACCCGCCGCCAGTTGCGCCCCCCTTCATACCAAAAACAGGCCCTAAAGAAGGTTCACGAAGACAAACCACTGATTTTTTACCTATTAAATTAAGTGCGTCACCCAATCCAATTGTTGTAGTTGTTTTCCCCTCCCCTGCAGGTGTAGGACTCATTGCCGAAACTAAAATTAGTTTAGATGATTTATTCTCTTGCAATGTGTTTATAAAAGAAGATTTTAATTTAGCTTGATAATCACCATAAAAATCTAAATCGTTTGCTTTGATATCCAGTGATTTTAAGATTTCATTAATCGGTTTTAATTCTGCTGCGTTGTTAATGTCTAAATCAGATTTCATAAAATCTCCAAATTAAATAATTTCTTGTTCTAACATCATTCTCTTAATGGTTTGTTTTGTATATTGAGGTGTAAACATTTCAATAAAGTCATACATAAAACCCCTTAAGAATGCATCACGCCTGATTCCAAGATAAGTTGTACTTGTTGGGAATAAATGACTTACATCAACACTCACAAGCCCAACATCTCTTTTTGAATCATAAGCCATTTGAGCAATAAGACCAATACCTAATCCCAGATTCACATATGTTTTGATCACATCAGCATCAATCGCAGTTAATACAATATTAGGTGTGAGTCCTGCATCATGAAAAACTTTTGAAACGATGGTGCTTCCAGTAAATGCGTAGTCATAAGTAATTATCGGGTAAGTAGCAAGTTTTGTAAGAGAAATGAATTTTTCTTTAGCCAAAGGATGCTTTGCAGACATCACAAGGCAGCGATTCCATGTATAGCAGGGTATACAAAATAATTTTTCATTTTTGCTAATTGACTCAGTAGCAATACCGATATCTGCTTCACCTTTAATAACTTGATCAGTCACTTGATTTGGATTTCCCTGATGAATATTAAGTTTTACCTCAGGATAATTAACCATAAATGCTTGAACAACATTAGGCAATTTATAACGCGCTTGCGTATGAGTTGTTGCAATGGTTAGTTCACCAATGTTTGAATGACTAAATTCTGCACTCACTTGCTTAATAGTTTTAACCTCACGAATCACTTCACTAATACGCTGATAAACATGTTGTCCTGGCTCTGTTAACCCTATCAAACGTTTGCCATGTCTCAAGAAAATATGAAGGCCTATTTCTACTTCAAAAAGTTGAATTTGTTTACTGACACCGGGCTGAGAGGTATGAAGAGCGTCGGCAGCTTTGGAAATACTAAAATTATTTTTCACTACCTCAAAAATACAGCGCATTTGCTGGAGTTTCATATCTTTTCCTATATAACTAAAAAGTATAATGATACAATATTATATTATTAATTGATAATATCAAAATTTGTTATATTTATGACTACTTTAGCATCAACAAATACATTTTTAATAGGGTGACATGGATATTGGCTTTATATTTTCAGGGTTTTTAGTGGGTCTTCTTGTAGGCCTAACCGGCGTTGGTGGTGGGTCACTTATGACACCCATTCTTGTTTTATTCTTTCATATTAAACCAGCTCTGGCAGTGGGCACTGACCTTCTCTACGCATCGATCACTAAGTCTGTTGGTATTTTTACTCATGGAAAACTAGGTAATATTGACTGGAAAATTGTCAAAAGACTTATGATAGGAAGTATTCCCGCTTCTATTTTTACCACCTATTATTTAAAACAAATTGATGTGACATCTTCGGGAGCTGTCGATATTATTAAATTCTATTTAGGCATTGCCTTATTATTGACTTCTATTGCTGTCATCTTTAGGCCTTTTTTAATTGAGAAATCGAAAATCACCCTTCTGAAAACAAATACTGCTATGGAAGTCTCAACAATTCTCCTAGGATTAATCTTAGGTGTCCTAGTGACCTTAACCTCGGTCGGTGCAGGGGCGCTTGGAATTACAGCTTTATTACTTATTTATCCTAAAATAGGCATTACAAAGATTGTTGGAACCGATATTGCCCATGCAGTGCCATTAACCCTTATTGCAGGCCTTGGTCATGCTAGTTTAGGAACTGTGGATTACTCTCTTTTAGGCGTACTTTTAATTGGATCCATTCCAGGAATTTATATTGGTAGTCATTTAAGCGCAAAAGTAAGCGAGCAATCTGTTCGCTATGTATTAGCCTTGATCTTAATTTATGTCGGCCAAAAACTTATTTTTCATTAAAAAATAATAAAGAATAATTTATGTATCAGTACGATGTTATCGATCAAACTATTGTCAATGAGCGCGTTTCTCAATTTCGTGATCAAACTGCACGCTACCTGAATGGAAAACTCACTGATGATGAATTTAGACCACTTCGCTTACAAAATGGTCTTTATATTCAGCGACACGCACCTATGCTTCGCATTGCAATCCCCTATGGTCTTCTATCTTCAAAGCAATTACGAAAATTGGCAGATATTGCAGACCGCTTTGATCGTGGATATGGTCACTTTAGTACAAGACAAAATTTACAACTCAATTGGCCTAAGTTAGAAGAGACTCCCGATATTTTAGAAGAACTTTCTAAAGTTGAAATGCATGCTATTCAGACCTCTGGAAATTGTGTTCGAAATATAACTACTGATCAATATGCAGGGGTGGCTCCTGATGAAATTATTGATCCAAGAGCGATTGCTGAAATCTTAAGGCAATGGAGTACTTTTCATCCTGAATTTTCACATTTACCTCGTAAATTTAAAATTGCAGTATCAGGGAGCAAACAGGATCGAGCTATTGTGCAAGCTCACGATATTGGCCTTGAATTTTATTATGACAAAGAAGAAAAAATGGCCATTCGTGTATGGGTAGGTGGTGGCTTAGGAAGAACACCCATTCTTGGATCAATAATCCGTGAACACCTCGAGTGGCATCATGTGCTCACCTATTGCGAAGCAATCATTCGTGTCTATAATCTTCATGGTCGACGCGATAATATCTTCAAAGCGCGTATTAAAATATTAGTAAAAAATTTAGGTATTGAAGAATTTAGAAAACAAGTTGAAGCTGAGTGGCTACATTTAAAAAATTCACCCAATACAATTAATGAAAATGAGTTAAAACGTGTTGCAAAATTTTTTACTGCAATGCCTTATGAAAAATTAAACGATCAAGATAGCACCTATGATGAGGCTATTCAAAATAATAGAGCTTTTGCATCATGGGTGAAGAGATCTGTTCATCTTCACAAACAAAAGGGCTACCGAACTATCACCCTATCACTCAAACCACATGGCTTAGCTCCAGGTGATGCCACATCTGCACAAATGAGAATTATTGCCGAACTCGCGGATCTTTATAGTTTTGGAGAGCTCCGTGTATCACATGAACAAAATCTTATCCTAGCGGATGTGAAACTAAAAGATATTTTTAAAGTATGGGAAAAAGCGAAAGCACATCAATTAGCAACACCGAATATTGGCCTTTTAACAGATATCATCTGCTGCCCTGGTGGAGATTTCTGCTCACTTGCTAATGCAAAAAGTATACCAATTGCCACTTCTATACAAGAGGCTTTTGATGACCTCGATTACTTGCATGATATTGGAGAGTTGGAACTTAACATTTCTGGTTGCATGAATGCATGCGGACACCACCATGTTGGTCATATTGGTATATTAGGTGTTGATAAAGACGGTTCCGAGTGGTATCAAGTGACAATTGGTGGTAAACAAGGCAATGATGCAAGTATAGGCACTGTGATTGGTCCTTCTTTTGCCGCAGACGAGATGCCAGGGGTTATAAAAAAATTAATTAATGTCTATATTGAACATCGTGATCCAGAAGAGAGATTTATTGATACCGTAAGACGCTTAGGTATAAATCCTTTTAAGGAGTATGTCTATGCTTAATTCACAACTGATACTAAATCAGTCCATTATTCAAGACGAGTGGACTTTTGTTCCATTACCCAATGCTAATGAAGAAGTAAAAAAACAAGCAGGTAAATTGGTCTTATATAAATTAACAGGTGAATCACAACCTTCAGAATTACAAATCAACGAGACAGTAATTCCTCAAACTGGAAAAATTATTTTGCCACTTAGGGTTTATTTAAAAAACCGTAACACTTTACAAGCGAGACTTAAAAATGATGAAATCTCATTATGGTTCGCGACTCATGAAATATTAGAGCCACTTTTAGCTTCTGAAAAAAATATCAATGTATTTCCACTGATTGCTGTATTTTCAGAACGTTTTCAAGATGGCCGAATATTTACACTAGGTAACTTACTTCGTACACGTTATCAATTTACAAATATCTTAAGAGCTTGCGGTGATATCTTACAAGATCAATTATTTTACTTAAAGCGCTCAGGATTTGATAGCTATCTTATCAAGGCTGGCAAGGATTCAAATGAAGCATTAAAAGCACTTCAATCATTCAGCGAACCATATCAAGGTGCAGTTGATATAAAAAATCCTGTCTGGAAAAGAAAGGTACGCTCATGAGTCCCCAATCCATCAAAAAACCTTTTGATAAAATTAATCTTAATGATGCACTTATCAAAATAATTAATGAAAAATCACAAAAAGTTATTACACTCATTCATAAAAATATTGAAAAATATAAAAATGTCGCTTTTGCAAATAGTCTAGGTGCAGAAGATATGTTGCTAGTTGATCTCATAAAAAAAAATAAACTTAATGTTGAAATCTTTTCTATTGATACTGGAAGACTACCTCCTGAAACGTATAATTTAATTCAAGCAGTAGAAGAGAAATATCAATTTAAAATTAAACTCTATTTTCCTGATAGTGAAAAAATTGAAAGCTATGTTAATACAAATGGTATTAATGCATTTTATAACTCCGTTGATTTAAGAAAATCCTGCTGTACAATTCGCAAAGTCGAGCCATTGAATCGTGCTCTAAAAAATAAAAATGCATGGATCACGGGTATGAGACAAGAACAATCACTTACACGCTTGTCATTACAAGAAGAAGAATTTGATGAAGCACATCATATCCATAAATTAAATCCATTAAGCTCATGGAGTGAAATTGAAGTTTGGGCTTATATAAAAAATCATAATGTTCCTTATAACTCTCTTCATGATAAGTCTTATCCAAGTATTGGTTGTGCCCCATGCACACGAGCAATTTCAGAAGGAGAAGATATAAGAGCTGGGCGATGGTGGTGGGAAGACTCTCATAATAAAGAATGTGGGCTCCACGCAAAATAATATGACATCGCTCTCAAATTTATCACACCTTGATTGGCTTGAATCTGAGGCAATTCATATTTTAAGAGAAGTAGCTGGGCAATGTAGTAACCCAGTTTTACTTTTCTCTGGTGGTAAAGACTCGCTTTGTTTATTAAGATTAGCTGAAAAAGCATTTAGGCCAGGTCGCTTTCCTTTTCCTCTTCTTCATATCGATACTGGTCATAATTATGACGAAGTCATTCAATTCAGAGATTATCGTGCTAAAGAACTCAAAGAAAGACTGATTGTTAGATCTGTTGAAGAGTCGATAAAGATTGGGACCGTAGTTTTAAAAACTCAAGATGAGCCACGCAATAAATATCAATCAGTTACACTTTTAGAAGCTATTGCTGAATTTGAGTTTGATTGCTGTATTGGTGGCGCAAGACGTGATGAAGAAAAAGCGCGGGCCAAAGAGCGCATAATGAGTTTTAGAGATGAATTTGGCCAGTGGGATCCAAAAAACCAAAGACCTGAATTATGGAATCTTTATAACGCAAAAGTTCACAAAGGGGAAAATACACGTGCGTTCCCTATTTCTAATTGGACAGAGATGGATGTATGGCAATATATTGAACGAGAAAAATTAGATTTACCAAGTATCTACTTTGCGCATAAACGTTCTATCGTGAGACGAGAAAGTGCTATCGTGCCTGTTACCCCCCTTACACCAAAAAAAGGTAATGAAATCATTGAGGAAATTTTTGTCCGCTTCAGAACAGTAGGTGATATTACTTGCACAGCCCCTGTTGAAAGTATGGCTGATGACATTAAAAAAATTATTATCGAAACTGCAACTACTACTATTACAGAGCGCGGCGCTACAAGACTTGATGACCAAACATCAGACGCCTCGATGGAACAGCGAAAAAAAGAGGGGTATTTTTAAAATGCGTGATAAAAATATACAAGATAGCTTATTACGTTTTATGACATGTGGAAGTGTTGATGATGGAAAGAGTACACTCATTGGTCGTCTACTTTTTGATACAAAAACAATTCTTACAGATACTCTTATGCAAATTGAAAAAACCTCAAGAAAAAGAGGTATGACAGCTGTTGATTTATCCTTAATTACCGATGGACTTCAAGCAGAGCGTGAGCAAGGCATTACAATTGATGTCGCTTATAGATATTTTAGTACAGGAACGCGAAAATATATTATTGCAGACGCTCCAGGACATGAGCAATACACTCGCAATATGGTTACTGCAGCATCTACAGCTCACTTAGCTATCATCTTAATTGACGGTAGAAAAGGTGTTTTAACTCAAACAAGACGTCACTCATTTTTAGCAAAACTTGTTGGCATCCCTCATATTGTTGTTGCAGTTAATAAAATGGATTTAATTGATTATGATGAACGTAAATACAAAGCTATTTGTGAAAGTTATAAAGTATTTGCAAAAGAAATCAAATTATTAGAAAACCAAACAATTGATTTTATTCCTATGTCTGCCCTTAATGGTGACATGATTGTAGATCGCGGAGAATCTATGACCTGGTATAAAGGTCTAACACTTCTCGATATTTTAGAGCGAACAACTGCAGATTATGCTGGTAAAGATAAAAACTTTAGATTCCCGGTCCAATTTATTTGCCGTCCCCATGCTTCAGATGATCATAAACTTCATGACTTCAGAGGGTTTATGGGGCGCGTTGAATCAGGATCGATCTCTTTAGGAGACGAAATTATTGTCTTGCCCTCTCAATATAAATCGAAAGTTAAATCAATTTTATTGGGTGATACTCAACTAAAAAAAGCAATCTCTGAACAATCTGTCACGATCCTTCTTGAAGATGAAATCGATATTTCTCGAGGTGACATGATTATCAAATCAAATGATACTATCTTACCTTCAAAAAATATTAATGCTATGGTATGTTGGCTATCTGAAACACCTATGACTTCATCAAGAACTTATTTAATACGCCACACTTCAAGGGAATCAAAAGTCAAATTAGATAAGATAGATTTCAAAGTCAACATTGAAACATTAGCCCACGAATCAATTGCTAATTTAAATATGAATGATATTGCTCAAGTTACGTTTAAGTTAGCACGACCTATCATGGCGGATTCATATGAGAATAATAGAGCTACAGGGGCTTTTATTATAATAGATGAATCCAGTTTACATACCGTTGGGGCCGGTATGATTGCAAAATGATTTGATCGAGAAAAGAAATAGATTAAAATAACCCTCAAATTCAGAAATAAAAGGATTAATATGACTTATGTAGTAACCGAAAATTGTATTAAATGTAAATATACCGATTGCGTAGATGTTTGTCCGGTAGATTGCTTCGTCGAAGGTCCCAATTTCTTAGCCATTAATCCTGATGAATGCATTGATTGCACGTTATGCGTAGCAGAATGTCCGGCTGAAGCCATCTTTGCTGAAGATGACGTACCAGCCGATCAACAAGACTTTATAAAAATTAATGCTGAAATGTCTAAAATATGGCCTGTCATTTCCTCCAGAAAAGAATCATTTCCAGATGCCGATGCAAATAATGGAAGAAAAGGTAAGCGCGCCGAAATTGACACGTAATTAAATGAAAATAAATCAAAAAAAGTAGTAAAAGTTTTTTTTGAGCTAAACTTAAAAGTTATTTTCTTAATGATTTTGTTTGGTAAATTACCAAAACACTTAAAATAAAATATCCCATCATACCCATAGATAAGCCAAGGGGTGAGAACCACAAGAAAGGAACTATTAAACCTGCAGATATAGTTGAGAGCAACATCTGTATGAATGCTTGTCCTGATGCTGCAGTTCCACGAATTTTTTCAAAACGATCAAGGGCTGCTATCGATAAAACTGGCATCGCAAGAGACATGCCAATATTATAGAACGCAATAAAACCAATATTGATTATAAGATTTGCATCATAAAATGTACAAAAAATTAAATTCATAGTTACTATTAAGCCCATCCATAGATAAGCAAGGGTAATTGTTTTTTTTGGGGATAAATTTCCAGCAGTTTTTTTAGATAGATAGGAACCACAAATCATACCGGACACAGTGGGCAGAAAAAGATAAGCAAATTGAGTTGAAGAGAGTCCCAAATGATCAACAATAAAAATTGGACTTGATAGAACATATAAAAAGAATCCTGAAAAGTTTGCTCCTAATGCAATTACAAGGAACAAAAATTCTTTATCAGAAAAAATAGTCTTGAAACGATTTGTTACTGCAGCAAAAGAAAAAGAATCGCGTTTCGATTGAGGCATTGTTTCAGGTAAATATTTTGTAGCAGCTATTAATGATATAGATGCGTAGAGGGCTAAAAATATAAAAATACTATGCCAATGAATCCCCAATAAAAGCCCACCAATCATTGGGGCGATAGCTGGTGCTATACCAAATAACATTTGTATAGTTGCCATTACACGTTGTGCCTCAGCTCCTTCAAATAAATCGCGCACCATAGCACGCGCAACGACATTGCCTGCCCCTCCCCCAATACCCTGCAATATTCGACCTAGCCATAATATCTCTACACGAAAAGCAAACGCACAACAAAGTGATCCTAATATAAAAATTCCCAAACCAATTTTAATGGTGTCAATGCGACCAATAGCATCAGAAATAGCTCCATGGAATAAAGTCATTAATGCATATGGAAATAAGTAGAGAGTTAAGCTTTGCTGAATGGCGTGAGGTGTGGATTCTAAATCATTCGTCATTATGTGAAAGGCTGGTAAATAGGTATCAATTGCAAAAGGAGCTAATGCAGCCAAACTCGCTAATACAAGAACACGCATCATATGAGATGAATTCATAGGTTAAGATTATAGTGGAAAGATAAACCTGTGAAGATATTTATGGTGTTGCGTGATAGTCTTTAATGCGGTCCTTAACTTCACCAGAAATAATTTTTTTCGAATTCTTATCATTTCTAAAAATGATAGGCTGCTCTTTGAGAATAGGATTTTTTGCATCCTCAATAGCTTTTTCAATTAAATGATGATGAGGTGACAAACTACAAACGGGATCAGCACTCTCTGCATCACCTGATAGAAGAAATGCCTGGCAACGACAACCACCCAAATCTTTTTCTTTTTCAGGACAAGTTCTACAAGGTTCTTTCATCCAACTATCGCCACGATATCGGTTAAAAGCTGGCGAATCTTGCCATGCCCACATCAGTCCTTTTTCTCGAACATTTGGAAATTCAATATTAGGAATTACTCGCGCTGAATGACAAGGAAGAACATCACCATTTGCAGTAACAATCATGAAAACTTCACCCCAACCATTCATACATTTTTTTGGGCGCTCAGAGAAATAATCAGGTACCACAAAAAATATTTTCATTTTGTTCCCCATTTTTTCTCTAAATTTATTTGTAACTTTTTCAGCATTATCAATTTGTTCTTTAGTAGGCATTAATTGATTACGGTTCACGAGAGACCATCCGTAATATTGCGTATTAGCTAGTTCCACGTAATCAGCTCCAAGTGCTTCAGCCATTTCTAAAATTTCTTTAATGTGTCCAATGTTATAACGATGAATCACAACATTCAATACCATGGGGTAACCATGACTCTTAATCATTGCTGCTACTTTTTTCTTTAATTCAAATGTTTTAGTATTAGTAACAAAGTTACTAATTTCTTCAGTAATATCATGCATTGAAAGTTGAATATGGTCTAATCCTCCATCTTTAAATGCTTGAATTCTTTTTTCTGTTAAACCTACACCAGATGTAATAAGATTACTGTAGTAGCCTAAATTTTTTGCTTCAATCGCAATCTCCTCAATGTCATCACGAAGAAGGGGCTCCCCTCCTGAAATTCCTAATTGAAGTGCACCTAATTTTCTAGCATCACGTAAGACATTAATCCATTGGTCTGTTGAAAGTTCATTTTGTGTGTGTTTATCGTAATCTGTAGGGTTATAACAAAATGCACAATGAAGTGGGCATCGATAAGTAATTTCTGCTAATAGCCATAAAGGTTGAGTATGTGTAACCGATGCTTCTACACCGTTATTTTGCAACGCCATTTTTTAGTTTCCCTTTTTAAATAACTTTCTCTATCCATGCTTTGTCAAGAGCAAATTGAATCATTGATAAAATATCTTTCTCAATACTTTCCACATCCTTAAATTTTTCTTTTAATAAAGTAACAATATAATCAATTGAATTCTTACCATCAACTAAACTTAAGACCTCCCCAGCACTTGCATTCAGTTTAACCATACCTTCAGGAAACAAAATAACATGAGATTGCTGTGCTTCTTCCCATTGAAATCGGTGATGCGCTGCTATCTTAAAAACATTTTGATGTTCGATTATCATGATTAATATTTAGGTTGTCTTAAATAATCGCGATCCTCAATTTTAATATTCGAGGATGCGAGCATGATGGAGTCTGCTATTACCCATAATACATCAAGTTTGAACTGTAGAATATCAAGCGCACGTTCTTGCATAGTACGTGATTGGCTAAAGTAATCAAGCGTCACTGATAACCCCTGCTCCACATCTCGCCTTGCTTCTGTTAACCGCTTTTTAAAATAAGAAAGACCAGATTCTTTTATCCATGGATAAACTTCTGGCCATGAACTAATCCGTTGCTGATGAATATGAGGGGCAAATAATTCTGTAAGTGAGGAACATACAGATTCTTGCCATGGTCTTTGTCTAGCAAAATTAATGTATGCATCAACTGCGAAACGAACCCCTGGGCTCACATATTTTAATGAGGTGACATCTTCTCTGGATAAACCAACTGCTTCTCCTAATTTAATCCAAGCCTCGATACCTCCGTCATCACTATCGATACCATCATGGTCCGTGATACGCACGATCCATTGTTTTCTGACTTCTTTATCAGAACAGTTTGATAGAATCGCAGCATCTTTTTGTGGAATACCAATTTGATAGTAAAACCGATTTAATACCCAACTTTGTAACTGTTCTTTACTTAGCTTACCCTCATACATCATCACATGAAAAGGATGGTAAATATGATAACCTTGCCCTTTCTTGCGAAGTTTGTCTTCAAATTCTTTTCTAGTCCAAATTTTATCCATAACAAATTATTTCCTTTATAAAACAATATCCATCCCATCATAAGCAACTTCAATACTATGTTGCGTTAAGATGGCACGTTCTTTTGAGTCTTCTCTTAAAATTGGATTTGTATTATTAATATGAATCAACACTTTTTTTGCATGGGGGTAGCGATCTAATACTTCAATCATCCCGCCCTCACCTGATTGCGGATTGTGCCCAATATCTCGTGCTTTTTTAGTCATCAAGCCCATGTCGATCATTTCTGTATTCGTCCAAAAAGTACCATCCACCATAATACAATCTGCTTTTTCAAATATAGGCGGCAGATGAGATTCAATCTCACCTAAACCTGGTGCATAAAATAGTTTTTTTTGGGTTTTTTTATCTTCGATTAACATCCCAATCGTATCACCTGGATGGGGGTTATTACGATGGGGTGAATAAGGCGGTGCAGCACTCTTTAATGCAACTGCAGTGAATGTGAGATTATCAATATTGGGTATATTAAATGAAGCTTTGCCATCTGTTTGAATCTCGTGGTAATTGATACCACAGTAGTGATCTAGAATTTTTAAAAGTGGATTACCTGTCGTAAGATCTTGATAAACCATATCTGTGCAATAGAGTTCACGCTTTTGCGTACCTTCACGAAGCATCAATAAACCTGTTGTGTGATCAATTTGTGCATCAATAAGTATGATAGCTAAAATACCACTATCTCGGATCGCACGTCCTGGCTGTAATGGCGGAAAATCTTGTATTTGCTGCAGTACGTCAGGAGAAGTATTAAAGAGTACCCAATGTAAACCGTCAGAACTCACACATATAGATGATTGAGTTCGTTTCGTAGCTTTAATGGTACCTTTTCTGAGACCATCGCAATTTTGGCAATTACAATTCCATTGAGGGAAACCACCACCTGCGCCCGCTCCCAATACATGTATATGCATAGAACTCCATCAATGAGACTAATATTTAATAATGGGAGAATACTGTTGGAAAACCGCCCTATATCATAGTGGAAATTAGCTAAAGAGAACTCATGAAATCCATGAGTTATTTTAGAGAATTTCGCGACCAATCACCTTAGCAATTCCTCTTAACTCGCTCATAAGTTTTATAAGTTCTTGAGGATTAATAGCTTGGTCTGCATCAGACCATGCTTCATTAGGATTGGGGTGCATTTCAACTAAGAGACCATCAGCACCCGCGGCAACAGCTGCTCTGGATAAAGCAGCTACCATCCATGCCTTACCGCCTGCATGAGAAGGATCAACGATCACAGGAAGATGTGTTTCTTTCTTTAATACTGGAATTGCGGTTACATCAAGTACATTACGATAGTATGTTTCAAAAGTTCTAATACCACGCTCACAGAAGATAATATTATGATTACCCCCTGCAGCAATATATTCTGCAGCCATAAGCCATTCCGTAATTGTTGCTGACATACCCCGCTTTAAAATGACAGGTACATCGACTTTACCCACTTCTTTGAGTAGCTCAAAATTTTGCATACTCCGAGTACCGATTTGAATGACATCTACTTTATATTTCATAAAAGTATCAAGCTGTCTTGCGTCCATAAGCTCAGTAACTATAGGCAAACCCTCTTTATCAGCAGCTGCTCTAAACATTTCCAAACCCTCTACACCCTTACCTTGGAATGTATATGGGCTTGTCCGGGGTTTAAAAGCACCACCACGCATTAGCCTCACACCAGCGGCTTTCACTGCTTTCGCGGCTTTCTCCATCTGCTCAGGGGTCTCAACTGAACATGGACCTGAAATAATTTGGATTTGATTGCCCCCTATGAGATTACCTTTAATGTCAATAACGGTATCTTCTTTATGCCATTCACGTGCAACGATTTTATATGGCTTAACAATATGAAGGGCTTGTTCAACTCCCGGAAGAGACTCTAAAAGCTCTTGATCAAGATTACGTTCATCTCCTATCGCACCAATTACTGTTCTCTCAATACCACGAGAAACATTGGCTTCGAGTCCTTTTTCTTCTATGCGCTTAATGACCGATTCAATTTGCTCTTCGGTTGCAGCACTGCTCATTACAATGATCATACTAATTCCTATTTAAATAATCGTTTCTAATGCCTGAATAAATCTTTCATTTTCTTCTTTAAGACCAATACTAACTCTCAAGTAATCAGGCATCTCATAATTAGTCACTGGGCGAATAATGATACCCGATCTCAACAATGCCTCGTATACTTGAGATGCTTTTTCTACTTTAAAACTTATAAAGTTTCCAAAAGTAGGAATGAAACTTAATTGAAGCTTGTTAAATGCTGATTCTAATTGTTTTTTTCCATTATTATTCAGTATTTTACTCTCAGTGACAAATTCATCATCCATTAATGCTGCAACAGCAGCATCTTGCGCAAGACTATTTACGTTGAAGGGCTGTCTCACACGATTCATAAAGTGAATAATTTCAGGATTGGATGCCCCAAAACCTAATCTTAATCCAGCCAAGCCATAAGCTTTTGAAAAGGTTCTTGAGATTATTAAATTAGGGAATTGATTAAGCCAAGAAAAACTCACTGACTTATTTTCCAGATCTAAATATTCGTCATAGGCTTCGTCTAGGACAACAATAATATCCTGCGGGACCTTGCTTAAGAAAGATTTAAGTTCAATTTTAGAAATGAGTGTGCCAGTCGGGTTATTGGGGTTAGCAATAAAAATCATTTTCGTTTTGGAGCTGATTGCTTTAAACATTTTTTTAAGGTCGTGAGAAAAATTGTGAGCTGGAACTTTAATGCCTATAGCACCCATAGCTTGAGTCACAAGACTATAAACTGCAAAAGCGTGTTGAGAAAATATAACTTCATCACCAACCTTTAAAAATGTGCGTGCAGCTAATTCAAGAATATCGTTCGATCCATTTCCAAAAATTAAACGATCAGCATCTAAATTAAACTTTAGACTGACAGTATTTTTTAATTTGAAAGCATTGCCGTCTGGGTAACGATAAATTTCATCGATTGATTTCAAAATTACTTCACGAGCCCGAGGGCTCATACCTAGGGGATTTTCATTAGAAGCTAACTTTACAATCATCGACTCCTCTAATTGAAATTCGCGAGCAAGTTCAGAAATAGGTTTGCCTCCTTGGTATGGGGCAATATCACAAACATATTTAGGAATAAGAGATTGAATCGACATAATGAAATATTAATGAGTCTTGGATACCATGCCAGCGCTATAGTCTATTAAGTCAAATTAGATTGTGGATATGATCCTAAGACTTTTAAAAATGAAGCTTTAGATTCAATTTCCTTGAGTGACATGGCTACTTTTGAATCTGTCATGTGACCTTCAATGTCAATAAAGAAAACATATTCCCATAAACCTGTTTTGGAGGGACGAGATTCAAGTTTGGTCATACTCACTTTATATTTTGCAAAAGGCTCAATCATTGATGCAATAGCACCTGGCTGATTTTTTGCAGCTACAATAATTGATGTCTTATCTACACCTGAGGGCTTTACTTGATGATTAGAAATCACTAAGAATCTAGTAGAGTTTTTAGGATCATCTTCGATATTTTCACTTAGAGTAGGCGTAGAAAATAATGCCGCAGCGCGCATACTTGCAATAGCAGCTGAACCTTTTTCTTTAGATACTATCTTCACAGCTTCTGCGTTACTAGAAACAGATTGTAATTCTATACCTGGGGCATGATTAAGAAGCCATTGGTGGCATTGCGAGAGGGACTGTGCATGAGAGTAAATTTTTTTTACCCCCGATAAATCTTTTTCATTGCTAATCAAATTATGATGCACCGGCAAAATAATCTCAGCACATATTAAAGCATTCGATGTCATCAGTAAATCAAGTGTACGATTTATAGCACCCTCTGTAGAATTCTCAACAGGCACTACGCCATAATGAGCTTTATGTGACTCAACAAGATGAAATACTTCGTCAATGTTTGAAGTTTGTATAGGTAAAATAGACTCACCAAACTGCTTCATTGAAGCTTCTTCACTAAATGTTCCAAGTGGGCCCAGAAATGCAACTGTAATTTGCTTTTCTAAAGCTCTGCAATTGGACATGATACTCTTGAAGATACTTTCAATACTTTCATTAGAAAGTGGTCCTAGATTCTGCTCAAGCAATCGACGTAAAACTTGCACCTCGCGCTCTGGGCGATAAATGACACCATCTGTTTTTAAATTACCAATATTTGAGGCTAAAGATGCCCTTTTAGAAATTAGCTCCAAAAGTTCATTATCGATTTTATCGATAGAATCTCTTAATTTTTTTAATTCGTCCGTCATAAGATTAATGTGATTTTTCAAAATCTTTCATATACTCAACCAGTGCATGAATACCCTCAATTGGCATTGCATTATAAATAGAAGCCCTAATACCTCCTACAAGACGATGCCCTTTTAAACCGATCATACCTAAATTTTCAGTACCTGTTACAAAAGATGCATGTAAATCTTCATTTTGTATATGAAAGGGCACATTCATACGGGACCGGTTATGCAAATCGATAGTATTAGAATAAAAATCTGTTGAATCAATATAGTTATATAGTAATTCAGCTTTTTTAATATTTTGGTTTTCAATGACTTTAAGCCCACCAGAATCTATCAGCCACTCAAAAACAAGACCTGCCATATAAATACTATAGGTCGTTGGCGTATTAATCATGGATTGATTTTCAGCCTGTATTTTCCAATTAAAAATAGAGGGCGTTAATGGTGAGGCTACACCCAAAAGATCATCTCTTACAATAACTATCGTTAGTCCTGCAGGGCCAATATTTTTTTGTGCGCCTGCATAAATCACTCCAAATTGACTTACATCAACTGGCCTTGAAAGTATATGAGATGACATATCAACAACCATTGGAATTGTTTTAATTGGTGGTATATCAAAATATTCAACACCATGAATTGTTTCATTTGAACAGAAATGTACATAAGAAGAAGACGGATCAATTTTCCATTCATTAGGATCTGGTACTTTTCTAAATGCAATTACTTCAGAGGAGGCAGCAATATTTATATTTCCAAAAGGAAGAGCATCTTGATAGGAACGCTTAGACCAATATCCACTGACAACATAATTTGCTTGTTTACCATTGAGAAGATTAAGCGGTACCATTGAATTTTGAGCAATCGCACCACCTTGAAGAAACAGTACTTTATAGTTTTTAGGGACATTAAAAAGTGATCTAAAATCACTTTCCACTTTCTCAAAGATTGACATGTAATGTTTGCCACGATGCGACATTTCCATTACAGATATCCCTGTGCCATGCCAATCAATCATTTCGGCTTGAGCACGAAGCATCACTGACTTCGGAAGAGCAGCTGGGCCTGCTGAAAAGTTATAAATATGTCTCATGATGAACTAAAAGCTACTACTCGATATCATCATCAGCTTCTACAATTTTCTCAAGGCCTGATAATTTTTCATTTTCACCTAAATTAATTAGTGTCACTCCTTGCGTTGCGCGACCTAGTTCCCGAATTTCACTCACACGCGTTCGAATTAGAACGCCACCTGTGGTAATCAACATGATTTCGTCTTCATCATTCACAAGTTTTGCAGCCACTACAAGACCATTTCGCTCACTTACTTGAATAGCTTTCACACCTTGAGTTGCTCTACCAGAGTGCCTAAAGTCAGATAGTACAGTTCGTTTTCCATAACCATTTTCAGTAGCAACAAGCATTGATTGTTGGTCGCTACTTGCAATAAGGAGCGATAGTACTTTTTGGTCTTTTTGTAATTTCATTCCTCGAACGCCTCGAGTATTTCGACCCATACTTCTCACATCTTCTTCATCAAACCAAACTGCTTTGCCACCATTAGAAACTAAAACAATATCGTTGCAACCATCAGTAATTTCAGCACCAATCAAAAAGTCATCATCATCAAGATTGATAGCTATAATTCCTGATTTACGTGGATTTGAAAAATCTGTAAGTGGTGTCTTTTTTACCGTTCCTAGTGCCGTTGCCATAAAAATATAATGCTCATCATCAAATTCTTTAATAGGCAAGATTGCATTAATTTTTTCATTCTCTTGAAGGGGGAATAAATTCACAATAGGTTTACCACGACTTGTGCGGCTGCCTTGAGGAACTTCATAAGCTTTTAACCAATAAACTTGACCGCGACTTGAGAAGCATAAAATATTATCGTGAGTGTTTGCAACAAACATTTTGTCAATAAAATCATCATCTTTTGTAGTCGTGGCTTGTTTACCCCTACCGCCTCGCTTCTGGGCTCGATATTCTGCTAATACTTGAGATTTAATATAACCTGTATGAGAAAGAGTAACCACCACATCCTCAGGCGTAATTAAATCCTCAGTAGATAAATCTAAAGCATTCTCTACAATTTCACTTCGACGTTTATCGCCATACTGCTCTTTAATTAATTTAAGTTCATCTGAAATAATAGCCGTAACTCTTGCTGGTGTAGCTAAGACATCAAGAAGATCTATAATGACATTTATAATCTCTTTATACTCGTTAACTATTTTTTCTTGTTCCAGACCTGTTAATCGTTGCAATCTTAATTGAAGAATTTCCTGTGCTTGAATATCTGATAACTTATAACCTGTCGCAATTAAACCGAATTCTTTTGACAGACCCTCAGGGCGAAAAAATTCCATAGCAGTAGCATTAAGCATTCCTTCTACAACTTGAGATTTCCACCCACGCATCATCAATTCTTTTTTAGCATCAGGTGGCGTAGGTGCAGCTTTAATAATCTTAATCATCTCATCAACGTTAGCTAATGCAACAGCTAAGCCTTCCAAAATATGGCCGCGTTCACGCGCTTTTCTTAATTCAAACACAGTTCTTCTTGTGATGACTTCACGGCGATGCCTTAAAAATGCATCGAGGATTTGTTTTAGGTTAAGAAGCTTCGGCTGACCGTCAATGAGCGCCACCATATTCATACCAAAGCTATCTTGAAGCTGAGTCTGTTTATAAAGATTATTTAAAATAACATCAGGATTCTCTCCTCTCTTTAATTCAATGACCACACGCATACCTGATTTATCTGATTCATCTCTCAAATCTGAAATGCCTTCAATTTTTTTATCATTAACAAGCTCAGCAATCTTCTCAATGAATGTTTTTTTATTTACTTGATATGGAAGTTCATCAACAATTAAAGCTTCTCGGTTTCCTTTATCTAAATTTTCAACATGGGTTCTTCCTCTCATCACAACACGTCCACGACCCGTTTTATACCCTTCTTTAACGCCAGAGGTACCATGAATAATTCCTGCTGTGGGAAAATCTGGAGCCGGAATTAACTTAATCAGTGCATCAATAGAGGAATCTGGTTTTTCTAAGAGTAATAAGCTTGCATTTACGACTTCATTTAAATTATGTGGTGGGATATTTGTTGCCATACCCACAGCAATACCTGAACTTCCATTAATAAGAAGATTCGGAATACGAGTTGGCATTATGAGAGGTTCTTGTTCAGAACCGTCATAATTGGGACCAAAATCAACTGTCTCTTTATCAATATCCTCTAAAATTTCATGCGCAATTTTAGACATACGAATTTCCGTATACCTCATGGCAGCTGCATTATCCCCATCAACTGATCCAAAGTTACCTTGTCCGTCCACTAACATATATCGCAAGCTAAAATCTTGCGCCATACGAACGATCGTATCGTAAACAGCAGTGTCGCCATGAGG
>SYKG01000015.1 GCA_005797835.1 Methylotenera sp. | reverse complement strand
TTTTACACAATCTGAAGAGAATATCAAAAAACTTGACCGAATTATTGCAATAGTAGATCAAGATGTTATTTCAGAAAAAGAATTGCAGGGAAAAATTAATTCTGTCGTCAAAAATTTAAAATCGCAAAAAATTGAAATTCCCCCGGAAGATATTTTGAGGAAACAGGTATTAGAGAGATTAATCACTAATAGTATTCAAATTCAATTAGCTTCTCAAACTGGATTAAAAATTAATGATGCCCAAGTCGATAAAACTATAGAGCGTATTGCAGAAAAAAATAAGTTGAATATAGATAATTTTAAAAAAGAACTTGATAAAGATGGTATAAATTATTACAAATTCAGAGAAGAAATCAGAAATGAAATCATTATTTCGCAATTAAAGGATCGTGAAGTTGGAAGCAAAATAGTAATTTCGGAGGGAGAGATTGTTAACTTCTTAAATATACAATCACAAGAAGTACAAGATGAATTTGAAGTCGCTCATATTCTTATCCGTGTTCCTGAAGATACATCACCTGAAAAACTTGAAAAATTAAAAAATAAGGCTGAAGAAGCTTCTAAGCAAATTCAATCAGGTAAAAATTTTATACAAGTCTCTGCAGCATTTTCAGAAACACCAAATGCGCTTGAAGGTGGAAACCTCGGGTGGAAAAAAGTCTCAGATTTACCAATATTATTTGTAGATGCGCTTAAAAAAGTAGAAGTAGGTAAACTAACCCCCATCTTAAGAAGCCCCAATGGTTTTCATATACTTAAACTCATTAACAAAAAAGGATCTAGTAACCCAATTCTTATCGAGCAAATTCATGCAAGACATATTTTAATTAAGTTATCTGAAATTATTTCAGAAAATGAGGTCCGTCAAAAACTAATTGGTATTAGAGAACGATTAGAAAGTGGAATGAAATTTGAAGATATGGCGAAACAATATTCAGAAGATCCTTCCGCAAATAATGGTGGTGATATAGGTTGGATTAATCCAGGAGATACAGTCCCTGAATTTGAAAAAATAATGAAACAACTTAATATCAATCAAATCAGTGAACCTATTAAGACTCAATTTGGATGGCATCTTATCCAGGTTCTGGAAAGAAGATCCCAGGATATGTCTAAAGAATCAGCTCGAATGCAAGCAATGCAACAAATCAAAATACGAAAGTCGGATGAGGCCTATCAAGACTGGTTACAAGAATTACGAGATCGATCCTTCGTAGAACTTCGTTTAGAAGATAATTTTTAATTTCTTATCTTGAGTTTTTCTAAGCCACATATCGTTATAAGTTCAGGTGAGCCCGCAGGTGTCGGTCTTGATCTTTGTATTCTTCTAAGCAAAAAAAAGTTTCCAGCTTTTATTACAGTTATTGGAGATAAAAAAGCTTTATTTGATAGAGCCTCTAAGCTCAACAAAATGATTGTATTTCATGAAAATAAACTTATGGAGCATAAAGGTGATCAATCTCTATCAATTCATCATATTCCAGCTTATATAGCTATTGAAACAGGCGTGCTTAATCCTAAAAATAATGGCTATGTTCTTGATGTGCTAAATTTTGCATTAGATGGATGCATAAATAAATCTTATGATGCTATTGTCACAGCTCCTATTCATAAAAGTACCATTAATAAAAGTCAGACTTTTACAGGACATACTGAATATATCGCTCATTACACAGGTACTAAAAATGAAGTTATGATGCTCGCGTCAAAATCTATGAAAGTTGCATTGGTGACAACACATTTACCACTATCGGCCGTGAGTCAATTAATCACATCGGAAAAATTTGAAGAAACTCTAAGAACAATTCATCGCGATCTTGTTCATCGATTTAAAATAAATAATCCTAAAATTTTTGTTGCTGGCCTGAATCCTCATGCAGGTGAAGACGGTGTTTTAGGATTGGAAGAAATTAATATTCTTATACCTATTATCAGTAAACTAAAATTAGAAGGAATGATAATTGAAGGCCCGCTTCCGGCAGACACACTTTTTACAGAAAAATATATGCAAAAAGCTGACTGTTTTCTGGCGATGTATCATGATCAAGGACTTGCAGTTTTTAAACATGCTAATTTTGGCTTAGGGGTAAATGTTACCCTTGGTCTGCCTATTATTAGAACATCAGTTGATCATGGAACTGCTATTGATCTTGCAGGGAAAGGAAATATAGATCCAAATAGTTTCTATAGTGCAATTGATTTAGCAATAGATTTGGCTTATAAGTCACAATCATGAAACATTTTGCCAAGAAAAAATTTGGGCAAAATTTCCTCAAAGATATTTCGATCATTCATGCAATCATTAAATCAATCAATCCTCTTCCAGATGATCTTTTGATTGAAATAGGACCTGGCCTTGGCGCTCTTACAAAACCTCTTCTTAAAAAAACTAACCATCTTTTATCTATTGAAATTGATCATGATATTGTAAGTTGGATGAAAAATGAATATTCACAGAAAAGTATTACCATATTCAATGAGGATGTTTTAAATTTTAACTTTCATCAATTTGATCAAAAAATTAGAATTGTAGGTAATTTACCTTATAACATTGCTACGCCCATTTTATTTAAATGTATTGATAATATAAAAATTATTAAAGATCTTCATTTGATGCTGCAAAAGGAAGTTGTAGATCGCATGATCGCAAATCCCTCATCTTCAGAATATGGGAGATTATCAGTGATGCTTCAGTACTATTTTTCAATGGAATACTTGATCCATGTCCCTAAAGAGTCGTTTGAACCTGAGCCCAAAGTAGAGTCATCCTTCGTAAGACTTATTCCTTATGAGCATTACCCTTGTATTGCAAACAACTTAGATCAATTTAAAAATATTGTTAAAGAAGCATTTTCGCAGAGACGAAAGACTATTCGTAACACACTTAAATCATTTATTAATGAAAATGACTTTGAAAAGATTGGTATAAATCAGCAGTTAAGAGCCGAGAATCTATCGGTATCAGATTTCGTAAAAATTTCAAATTATCTAGATTAATTTATACGGGCTAGAAGTCATTTGAAATCTGCATCGGCTGATATAATTAAAGCTTGAGGAAAGATTCATGAGAATTATTTTACTAGGGGCACCAGGCGCGGGAAAAGGCACACAAGCTCAGATACTGAAGGGAAAATTTAATATCCCCCAAATATCCACTGGTGACATGCTTCGAGCTGCCATTAAATTAAATACGAAATTAGGTAGTGAAGTTAAGCAATTTTTGGATAGTGGCGCGCTTGTTCCAGACCAGCTTATTATTGAATTAGTTAAAGAGCGTATACAAGATGAAGATTGTAAACATGGCTTCTTGCTAGATGGCTTTCCTAGAACGATTCCTCAAGCTGAAGCAATGAAACAAGCCTCTATTAAGATAGATATAGTCATTGAAATTGATGTACCAGATCGTGTCATCATAGAGAGGTTAAGTGGGCGAAGAACTCACCTAGCATCAGGTCGAATTTATCATATTCATAACAACCCACCTAAAATTCTAGATAGGGATGATATAACGGGCGAACCCCTTATTCAAAGAGATGATGATAAAAAAGAAACGATTCTAAAACGTCTTGATGTTTATCATAGCCAAACAAAACCGCTCGTTGATTACTACTCAAAATGGGCAGCTTCCGAAAATAAAGGACTTCATTACATCAAAATTAATGGTCTTGGTGATGTTAAAGATATTCAAAAAATAATTTTTGATAAAATTAAATAATCTATGCAACCCACCTATCCTTTTAAAGATATCGAAGAGAAAGTTCAGTCCTATTGGGATAAAGAACATATTTTCTCAGTGAAAGAGGATTCTTCAAAACCAAAATATTATTGCTTATCCATGTTTCCCTATCCAAGTGGCAAGCTTCATATGGGACATGTGAGAAATTACACGATCGGTGATGTATTAAGCCGCTTTCATCGTATGCTGGGTTTTAATGTATTACAACCGATGGGCTGGGATGCTTTCGGCTTGCCTGCAGAAAATGCAGCATTACAAAATAAATCAGCTCCTGCAATATGGACATATAGCAATATTAATTATATGAAGCGTCAGTTAAAACTTCTAGGTCTTGCTATAGACTGGAAAAGAGAAATTGCAACATGCCAGCCAGAGTATTACAAGTGGGAGCAATGGTTATTTACTGAACTGTTTAAAAAAAAATTAATTTATAAAAAAATTTCTACTGTTAATTGGGATCCTATCGATCAAACTGTTCTTGCGAATGAGCAGGTGATTGATGGTAAAGGATGGCGATCTGGCGCAGTTGTCGAAAAAAAAGCAATCCCCCAATACTTCATGAAAATTACTAAATATGCAGATGAACTTTTAAAGGATCTTGACGAACTCGTAGGTTGGCCAGAACAAGTCAAAACTATGCAAAGAAATTGGATCGGTAAAAGTTATGGGTGTGAAATCGAATTTAGTGTTAAAGATCATACTGATTCAGTTAAAATTTATACTACTAGACCAGACACTCTCTTTGGTGTCACTTATCTAGCTATCGCCGCACAACATCCTCTCGCTTCTTTAGTAAAAAAAAATAATCCCACAATTGAACTATTTATAAACGAATGTATAAAAGGAAGTGTTGCAGAAGCTGATCTTGCGACGACTGAAAAGATAGGTATCGATTCTGGCCTTCGAGCAATTCATCCTATCACGCAAAAAGAAGTCCCCATTTGGATTGCTAATTATGTGCTAATGAATTACGGCTCTGGAGCGGTGATGGCAGTCCCTGCGCACGATGAAAGAGATTTTTATTTTGCTAAGAAATACAATCTCAATATTGAACAGGTCATTGAGCCAATAGATTCAAAAATAATTAATCTTGCTGAGGCAGCTTATACTGAATATGGCAGGTTAATTAATTCTGGTGAATTTGATGGCCTAGAATTTCAAGATGCATTTGATGCCATTGTTAAGAAATTAATATCCATACTCAAAGGTAAAAAAACTACACAATTTAGGCTTCGCGATTGGGGAATTTCAAGACAACGCTATTGGGGATGCCCAATACCTATTATTAAATGCCCTTCATGTGGCGAAGTGCCCGTGCCTGCAAAAGACTTACCTGTTATATTACCGGAAACTATCCTTATGAATGGAGTTGGATCTCCGATTAAGCAAGATGAATCTTTTTATAAAACCATCTGTCCTTCCTGTGGCAAAGATGCCGAAAGAGAAACAGATACCATGGATACTTTTGTAGAGTCCTCCTGGTATTTTGCTCGCTATCCAAGTTACGACAATCAAAATGCTATGGTAGACGAGAGAAGTAATTATTGGATGCCTGTTGATCAATATATCGGTGGCATTGAACATGCTATTTTACATTTATTATATGCACGCTTTTTCAATAAGCTTTTAAGAGACCTTGGCCTCATTAAACATACTGAGCCATTTAAACAGCTTTTAACACAAGGTATGGTATTAAAAAACGGTACCAAAATGTCGAAATCAAAAGGTAATACTGTAGACCCTCAATCACTCATTGATCAATTTGGTGCTGATACCGCAAGACTTTTTATTATGTTTGCAGCTCCACCTGAGCAAAGCCTGGAGTGGTCTGATAGTGGTGTTGAAGGGTCTAATCGCTTTCTAAAACGGCTTTGGAAAACTGTTTATGATCATCATGCTAAAGGCAAAATTGAGCCTTATAAAAAAGGTGTACTCACGGCTCAAACAAAAAATTTAAGATTTGAATTGCATCAAACCATACAAAAAATTACTGATGATATGCAAAGAAGACATAGCTTTAATACTGCCATATCTTCTGTGATGGAGCTTATGAATACCTTTGCAAAAGTCGAAGCCGAAGATGCTTTGACACTCTCGGTGAAGCAAGAAGTCATACAGAATGTAATTTTATTGCTTAATCCTTTTGTGCCTCACATATGTCATGCCATGTGGGATCATCTTTTCAATTCCATGATTGATCAAGAGACATGGCCAAAAGCTGATCCTAGCGCATTAATTAAAAATGAATATACCATGGTGATTCAAGTGAACGGAAAACTAAGAGGAAATATGCTAGTATCAGCTGATCTTGAGCAAAAAGATATAGAGCGTATGGCTCTTGAAAATGAAGATGTTAAGCGATTTATTAATCATGAAAATAAAGTTAGAAAATTGATATTTGTACCCAAAAAACTTATTAATATCGTTATAGAATAAATGACGAACTCTATACATAGACAATTCATAGCTATATTTATGCTCCTAATTGTCGTAAGCTGCGGATTTCATTTGAGGGGTATGACAAATTTATCATTCAAAACAATTAGTATTGAGGGTAAAGAATTAAGCTTTTCAAATAACCTCAAGAAAATATTAAAAACTAATAATATAGGTATTATCCCCCCAACAGAAAATCCCGACTTAAGCTTAGAGCTTCTTAGTGAAGAAAGTGAAAAAAGAATTCTCTCTTTAAGTGGTCAAGGGCTAGTTCGTGAATTTGAAATATTTTATAGAATTCGCTACCGCTCTAAAACTTCTGGTAGTGAAATCTGGAGCCAAGAAAATATATTAGAAACAAGAAAAGACTTTACTTATAGTGATTCAAATCTTATTGGTAAAGAGGAAGAAGAAAAACAGCTCAGTGAAAATATGCGTAGTGAAGTTATTACAAATCTATTTAATCAAATTCAGCTTACAAAGAATAATTAATGGCAGCATTTGATTCAGAGGCTTTTAATTTAGAGCTTCAGAAAAATAAGCAATTAAAATTTCTTCTTTTAGGTGATGAAGCCCTCTCGACAAAAGAAGCTTTTGATATCATCCGACAATTTGCCAAAGAACATGCTTTTACAGAAAAATTAAGTTTTACCATTGACCGCTATTTTAAATGGGATCAATGTACTTCAATTCTTTCTTCCCGTGGCTTGTTTTCTAAAAAGCGTATGATTGAAATCATTATTCCCTCTGGAAAAATGAATGCAGAAAATAGTGAATCTTTTAACGAAGTTTTAAAAAAAATTCCTCAAGAAGATCTTCTTGTTGTTTATTTACCTCAGATCGATAAAGAAACTAAGTTACAGAAATGGTTTAAAGAGATTGAAAAAATTGCTCGTACAATTAGACTTGACGAAATTAAGCAAACTGAACTCCTTTTTTGGTTAAAAAAAAGAGCTTCTTCTCTATCAATAGATCTTAATGAAGACAGTATTGATCTCATTAGTCAATTTGTTCATGGAAATATGCTTGCTGCAGACCAAGAATTAAATAAATTAGCATTACTTTTTCCGAATCAATCTATTTCATATGAAAAAGTTTCTCAATCTATCTCTAATGTATCTCGTTTTGATACTTTTGAACTTACAGAATATATATTAAATGGTGACCAGATGAAAACTTTATCTACGCTTAATTTTTTAAAAGAAGAAGGTCAAAATCCAATTAATATTACAAACTCTCTTTCTTGGGTAATAAAACCTATGCTTGAAATAAAAGAACTTGATTTTAAGAGCCAATTTGTAGAAAGCCATCTCACAAGATCGAGAATATTTGGAGATAGACTTATTTATATTAAAAAAGCCTTATCTTTTTTATCAATCAAACATTTAAGAGCGGCTATTCAAAAATTATCTGAAATTGATAAAATTTCCAAAGGTGTTTTATCAGGGGATGCTTGGCTTGAGACTATGAGGCTTTGTCTAGGACTTGCAAAAATAGTATCACGAGGTCGGAAAATTTGATTCTATGCAAGGTAATTTCTTATTGCGTATAATTCACCTATGACAAATACTACCCAATACCTCAAAAAAATTGGTATAGAGGCAAAAAAAGCCTCACACCTTATGGCGAAAGCATCAACGCAACAAAAAAATGATGCATTGAGTATCCTCATTCAGCTTTTAAATTCAAAGGCCAAAGCTCTTTTGAAAGCTAATGAAAAAGACGTCCAAGAAGCAAAAAAAAATAAAATGGATCATGCTTTCATCGATCGCCTGATTATTACAAGCAAATCGATTGATTCGATGATTAAAGGTATACAGGATATTATCGATCTTAAGGATCCTGTTGGTGAAATTATGCATTTGAATATGCGCCCATCTGGCATTCAAGTCGGTCAAATGCGAGTTGCACTTGGTGTGATAGGTATGATTTATGAATCACGTCCCAACGTAACTATTGATGCAGCAAGTTTAGCTATTAAATCTGGAAATGCCATTATATTAAGAGGGGGTAGTGAATCTATTTCTTCGAACATTGCATTAAGGAATCTTATTCACGAGGCGCTTAAGAAGGCTGGTCTTTCTATTCAGGCTGTTCAAGTGATTGATTCTGCTGACAGATCTATAGTGAACGGCATGATTAAGCTTAATGATTATATTGATGTCATCATCCCTAGGGGAGGTAAAAGCTTAAATAAGATGATTAGTGATCAGGCAACTGTGCCTGTCATTAAACACTTAGACGGGAATTGTCATGTCTTTATTGATAAAGATGCAGACTTAAATAAATCGCTCAAAATCATTGAGAACTCTAAAACACAAAGATTAGGCACCTGCAATACGGCTGAATCTCTTTTGATATCTAGAGATATTGCGGCGAATTTTCTACCAAAAATTATAAAAATGCTACATCAACATAAAGTTGAAATTCGTGGCTGCAAAAAAACTTTACAACTAATTAAAGGTATTAATGCAGCAAGTGAGGATGATTTTTATACTGAATATCTAGATGCAATTATTTCATGCAAGATTGTAGATAATACTGACGATGCAATTCGTCATATCAATCAATATTCTTCTCATCATACAGACACTATCGTCACTGAAAACTATGATTGTGCGATGAGATTTTTAAAAGAAGTAGATTCAAGCAGTGTTATGGTTAACGCATCAACTCGATTTGCAGATGGCTTTGAATATGGTTTAGGTGCTGAAATAGGTATTTCAACAAATAAATTACATGCAAGAGGCCCTGTGGGACTTGAAGGGCTAACTTCACTCAAATATATTGTTTTAGGCAATGGGCATATACGTAAATAAGGAATATCTTTGAGGCTTATTGGTGTATTTGGCGGCGCATTTGACCCAATACACTATGGTCATATTAAATTAGCTCAAGCATGGAAGGACTTTGCTTCCTTATCAAAGGTACTTTTTATCCCGGCTGGTTTAGCCCCCCACAAAAATATCGTCTTAGAGAACAAGCATCGTATAGAAATGCTTAATCTTGTTATACAGTCATATTCTGACTTTTTCATTGATGATCGGGAAATTAAAAAAAACCAAATTGATCTTAAACCCTCTTACACAATTGAAACATTACAAAGTCTTATTCAAGAAAAACAAGAAGAACAAGCCTTTTGTTTTTTAATGGGAAGCGATGCTTTCCTTAAACTTGAGTCATGGTATTTATGGAATGAACTTTTTAATTATTGCCATATATTAATTGTAGAAAGACGAGAATCGCCTATTCTCAGGGGCCAATTGTCCTCAGCTTTAAAAAAAGAATGGGATAAAAGACTTATTAAAATTACAGACGGTCTTCGAGAATACAGTCACGGTTTAATTATGGTAAAACAATTTGAGTATGTTGATATTTCTTCATCTCAAATTCGAGATGCTATTTATTTAGATAAAAATTATACGAAACTTATACCTGAGGTTATT
>SYKG01000073.1 GCA_005797835.1 Methylotenera sp. | reverse complement strand
TTGTTCCTAAGTCAATTCCGATAATTTTAGCCATTATTTTTCCTTAATAAATCTTTTTGATTTGATATTTCTATAATTGGGATGGTCTTTGATATTTCAAGAGCTTATGCACTTTTAGTTTTTGAGACGGTTACTAAAGCTGGTCTTATGACCCTATCATTCAATAGATAACCTTTTTGAAGAACACTTAAAATTTTGTTAGCCTCTTCTTCTGAATCAACCATACTCATTGCTTGATGAAGATTAGGGTCAAATTTTTCACCTAATGCTTGAATTTCGTGAATACCAAACTTTTCAAATATATTAATGAGTTGTTTTTGTGTAAGTTCTACGCCATTTTTATAGCTATCCAAATTTGCATTTTCAATCGAAAGTGCAGCATCTAGGCTATCTTTAACAGAAAGCAATTCAAGACTAAATTTTTCTAGTGCAAATTTTCTAGCTTTATCAATGTCTTCGATCGAACGTTTTCTTACATTCTCGCTTTCGGCTTTTACATAAAGAATCTGGGCTTCAGCTTCAGCTACTTTTTCTTCAAGATGCTTTACTTGATCTTCGTCTTGGATTAAAGAGGATGGGTCTAGATTATTCTCAGCATTGTCAATCGATGAATTTTTTTTATCTTCCTCATTCATAATTTTACCTTTTAAAACTTTTGAAATATTGCAACTTAAGAGGAATTTGGGGGTGAAACTATTAATTTCAAGGGATTAAAGCTAAATAATCGTTTCAATTTGGGAAATTATTGATTCGACACTGGGAACAATCCCTAGCTCGCCTATGTTGACTGATGGAACCTTAAGATTTGGATAAACGCCATTAAGGTATGGATTGCTATTCATATAAAGACCGATAGTTGGAATACAAATAGCATTGGCAAGGTGTGTTAATCCTGAATCAACACCGATGACACATTTTGCCCCTGAAATAATATTTGCAAGATCGCTAATATTCATTTTAGGAAGCACCAAGGAATTAGTCGATGTTTTGCGAAGTATTTTGGCAGCCTCGTATTCTTCAAGACTTCCCCATGGCAATAAAACTCTAAGTCCTAACGTATTAAAAAATTGGATGATTTTTTGCCAATAATCAATAGGCCATTGTTTTGTTTTTTTACTTGATCCGTGAATCAGAACGACATAACGTTCAGATAAATTAAAGTTTTTAATATTGTGGATTTCCAGCCCGAAACTAGCAGGTTGATCTAAAAGATCGTATTCAAAACATTTTGATGCCAATTCTCGATTACGAACTACAGCATGAATGTGCTTTGATACAGTATGAGTATGCTTGTAGAAATAAGATGCTACTCCCTCTCTAATAGAGTTTTTATGAAAGCCATGAATGTCGCCATGCGTAAATAAAGTAAAAAAAGCACTTTTCAACAAACCCTGAAAATCAATGACAATATCGTAGTGATTTTGACGAATAGCTTTAATACTATTATAAAGTCCAACCCAGGTTATTTTTTTTCTAAGATTTTTTTTCCAGGATCTTAAAGAGATAGTGATGATTGAATTAATATTAGGATGAAGTCTTGGAATATCAGCAAAAGACTCTTCAACTAACCAATCAATGGAGCTTTCAGGGACAAAATATTTAATATCATTAATAACAGGTAAACAGTGAATAATATCCCCGAGTGAGGATGTTTTGATAATAAGTATGCGAACCATATGGGGAATTTTCGCATATAAATCAATGCCTATAAACGATTTATATAATTAATTCATATTTAATCGTTTGACGCTTACAGACTGTTTCTAGGATAATCTGTCTTTAAGATAATTTTATTTTTCCACGACACCATATTAATTTAATGAAAAATTCCATACAAGAAATTACTGAAAGAATTAAAGAAAAAAGTAGACCAACGAGAGTTGCATACTTAGCCCGTATTGATGCTATGTTGCAAAGACAGCGCGGTGCTGATCGTTTAGGATGTGCTAATGTTGCGCATGCTATTGCGGCGCTCCCCAAGAATGACAAGTTAAAAATTGTTAGTGAAAAAAAACCTAATATTGCAATTGTTACTGCATATAACGACATGCTCTCAGCGCATAAACCATATGAAAGCTATCCATCCATTATTCGTGATGAAGCTAATAAATGTGATGCAACAGCACAAGTCGCTGGGGCCGTCCCCGCAATGTGTGACGGTATTACGCAAGGTGAGCCTGGCATGGAATTGAGTTTATTCTCGCGAGATACGATAGCAATGTCTGCTGCAATTGCATTATCTCATGATATGTTCGATGCCGCACTCATGCTCGGCATTTGTGACAAAATCGTACCTGGCTTATTAATTGGCGCTCTTCATTTTGGCCACTTACCTACAATTTTTGTACCTGCTGGACCAATGTCTACAGGTATTGATAATACTTCTAAGTCTAAAGTCCGCGAGAAATATGCGCAAGGTCTTGTGGGTCGCGATGAGTTACTTGCTTCAGAATCTGCTGCATATCATGGAGAAGGCACTTGTACATTCTATGGCACAGCTAATAGTAATCAGATGTTAATGGAAGCAATGGGGCTTCATATTCCAGGCGCTGCATTTATTCATCCTCGCGATGATATTAGAGAAGAGATTACTCGAGAATCTGTTAGATCTCTTTTGAAGATTATAAAAAATAAACAAAATAAACCAATTGGTAAATTAGTAGATGAGCGTGTGATCGTGAATGCAATGGTAGCCCTATTAGCAACAGCTGGATCTACTAATCATCTTATTCATTGGGTGGCTATTGCAAGAGCTGCTGGTATTATTATTGATTGGAGTGATTTCCATGATCTCGCAACCTCAACACCTTTGCTGGCAAGTATTTATCCTAATGGTAAAGCTGATGTAAATGAATTCCAGTCTGCTGGTGGTCCGGCATTTGTTATTCGCGAACTCATTGAAACAGGATGTATGTATCCAGAGGTGATGACAGTTAGCGATGGTGATTTAAGAGAATACACAAAAAAACCTATGAAAGAAGGTAATAAACTTATCTGGAAAGAATTACCTAAATCGAGTGGCGATGAAACAATTATCAGAACTGCAGATAATCCCTTTAATGAATCAGGAGGTTTAAAACTATTAAAAGGTAATCTTGGACGTTCAGTTATTAAGATATCTGCTGTGCCTCAAGACCGACATATTATTGAAGCACCTGCAATTATTTTTGATACACAAGAAGAGCTTTTAAATGCTTTCGACCGAGGAGAGCTTGAAAAAGATTTTGTTGCAGTTGTAAGATTTCAAGGGCCTAAAGCTAACGGAATGCCTGAGCTTCATAAGCTTACGCCTCCCTTAGCTGTGCTTCAAAATAAAGGTTTTAAAGTAGCAATTGTGACCGATGGCAGGATGAGTGGTGCCTCCGGAAAAATTCCAGCTGCAATTCACTTAAGTCCTGAAGCTTCAGCTAATGGACCTATTGGTAAAATTCGTAGTGGCGACATGATTCGTTTAAATGCCATGGTTGGGACTTTAAATGCTTTGGTCGATGAAGATACATGGTATGAGAGAGAAAATGAAAATCTAACGGAAAAGCTTAAAAGTAATAATGCGCACGATATCGGACGTGAATTATTTGCTGGCATGAGAAAAAACGTGATTTCTGCCGAAGAGGGTGCTATTACGTGGATGTAAATAATATAAGGAAAATATGAAAATATTAGATTTGGCTGATTATGGGCCAGTAATTCCAGTCATTGTCATTGAAAAAGTTGAAGATGCTTTGCCTATGGCAGAAGCATTACTTGAAGGTGGTATTAAAGTGCTAGAAGTTACGTTAAGAACTTCATGTGCTATTGAAGCAATGGATCGAATTATTAAGCGCTTCCCTGAGGCAATTGTGGGAGCTGGCACAGTTCGAACAAAAGCAGACGCCTCAGCTGCAAAATCGATTGGTTGTAAGTTTGCTGTAAGCCCTGGCTTCTCATGTGAATTAGGAAAACATTGTTTGGATATTGAATTGCCATTATTGCCGGGTGTATCAACTGGAAGTGAAGTAATGATGGCTAATAATGATGGCTATTATTTTTTAAAACTTTTCCCCGCAGCAGCAGTAGGGGGCATTAATCTTTTAAAAGGATTTGCAGGACCTTTTTCAGATGTTAAATTCTGCCCAACAGGTGGCGTGACTGTTAAATCAGCACCCGACTTTTTAAGTTTACCAAATGTTCCTGTTTGTGGGGGTACATGGCTTACTCCAAAAGATCTTGTCGAAAATAAAAATTGGGCTGAAATTACAAAATTAGCAAAAGAAGCAAGTGTAATTCAGCGCTCGTAATTCAATTTCATGCTACCCATCACTCAATACAAGACAATCCTATTTGATTGTGATGGCGTTGTACTAAATTCAAATTTTCTTAAAATAGAAGCTTATAGATTGACAGCACTGCAGTTTGGGGCGTCTGAAGCAGATGCTATGAAATTAGTTAATCATCATATTGAATATACCGGCATATCTAGAAATATTAAATTTACATATTTTTTAGAAAAAATTCTCAATCAATCAGTAAATGATATTTCAATGAGCCACCTTTTGACTCAACTTAACTATCAAGTTGAAAGGCTTTTAGAAGATTGTGAGGTCGCTCAGGGACTTGCTACTTTAAGAGAAAAAACTAAAGATTCTAACTGGATGATTGTCTCTGGTGGTGATCAAGAAGAGATCCTTCGCTTATTTACAAGAAAAAATTTATTAAAATATTTTGATGTAGGTATTTTCGGAAGTCCAGATTCAAAAGAGGATATAGTTGCACGTGAGTTAAAAAAATCTACTGCACAAAGACCAACTTTATTTATTGGCGATTCTAAATATGATTATCAAGTTGCTAAAAAAAATAATTTAGATTTTATTTTTTTAAGTGAATGGACTAATTTTGTCAAATGGGAAAGTTTTTGTGCAGAAAATAAGATTGAGATCTATAGGCGGCTGGAAGATCTTAACCACTAAATTATTTTTTTAATGATCATTTCAGGCTTTATATTTTTCAAACAGTTCATATGTTGAAGCGGGCAAGTTCGAGCGAAGCAAGGGCTGCATGAAAGACCAAGATAGACTGATTTAGCATGACGACTTAACGGGGGTGTTTTTTTGGGGTCAGAAGACCCAAAAATTGCCACCTGTTTAATTCCTAAACTTGCAGCCACATGCATCAAACCTGAGTCATTACTTAAGAATGAGTTACAGATACTAACCACATCAATAACTTCCTCAAGCTTTGTTTTGCCGATGAGATTGATGATTTTATTATTTGTTAATTGGTCTAGTGATTTTCCAAGACCATCATCATTTTGTGATCCTAGTGAAATGACTTTCCAACCTTTTTCTATAGCTTCTATTGCGACGTTGGCAAAATATTCAATAGGCCATCTTTTGGCTTCACCATATTCAGCGCCTGGAGCAATTCCTAAAACTTTATCAGATGACCTTAATCTCCCCTTTAAAAGTTTTCTTGCTTGGTCAGGCTTTGAAATAAGATAAGTTGAAGAGCTAGTTTTAATATTTTTATTTTTTGGTGCAAACGCTAAAAATTGATCAACGGTTCGATAAAAGCTCGTCTCTTTTTTAATGCGATCATTAATAAGACCAAAGCGCATTTCACCTAAAAAACCTGTACGTTTTGGAATATTGGCAAAAAAAGGAATAAGGGCAGATTTAAATGAGTTAGTTAAAATAATAGCTTGCCCATAACCTTCAGATTTTAGAATTTTCCCTAATTGGTAGCGTTTTAATAAACTGAATTGACCATGTGAAAAGGGGAGAGCAATTGATTTATCAACTTCAGGCATCCGCGATACTAAGGGCATAATCCATGCAGGGGAAGCTATATGCAGTTTACTTTTAGGATAGCGATCTTTAAGGACTTTAAAAAGTTTTTGTGCAATGACCATGTCACCCAGCCATGAGGGACCTACAATAAGAATTTTTTGAGAGCTCAAAATCTTAAGATATTTTTTTGATAATAGCGCTGGTACTTCTTCCAGGTACAATTGAAACTAATTCAATTTTTCCATTCCATTTTTTTATTTCTTGATATCCTACCACCTGGTTTTTTTTGTAATCACTCCCTTTGGCCAAGATATCAGGTTGAATTCTTTTTATTAAATGCAGAGGTGTTGGTTCTCCAAAAACAACTATGCAATCTACAGAAGAAAGCGCTGCTAGGACTCTTGCTCGGTCCTGCTGATTTATAACTGGCCTCGACTTACCCTTTAATTTAGTGATGGAGGAATCACTATTAAGTGCTAGAACTAATATATCACCCAATTTTTTTGCTTTTTCAAGATAGGTCACATGTCCTACATGAAGAATGTCAAAACAACCATTTGTAAACACAATTTTCTTTTTTTGCTTTTTCCAAATAGCTACCTGTTCCATGAGCTCATCAATTGTGTGAATTTTTTTTTCTTGGTCTGAGTATTGAGCACTTAAGCTTTTGACTAACTCTTGATTTGTAATCGGGAACGTACCTAATTTACTAATTACTATGCCTGCAGCAATATTAGCAATATTAAGTGACCTTTCAATAGGCATTTTTGCAATCATACATGCCGCAAGTGTTGCAATCACAGTATCGCCTGCACCTGATACATCAAATACTTGTTGTTGATTAACAGCAGGTAAATTCTTAATGGAGTTACCTTGTATTAAATCGATTCCATTTTCACCTTTTGTCATCACGATAAATTGTAGATTAAGTAATTTTTTTAATTTTAATAGAGGCTTTAAAAAGTTAGTTTTTTTTGTGATGTGAATATTACAAGCTTCAATCACTTCTTTTTTATTAGGTGTAATCGCAGTTGCATTTTTATATTTGCCATAATAAATACCTTTGGGATCTACAAGAACTGGAATTTTTTTTGATCTCGCAAGCCGAATGACATACTTACATAACTGCTCACTTAAGACACCTTTTGCATAATCAGAAAGTATCACTATGGTAGGTTTTTTATTAAGTAATATTGTAATTTTTTTAATAAGTGCTTTAGCGTCAATCAGGTCAATAGCTGCCTCCTGATCAACTCTCATCATTTGTTGATGTTCGCCAATGATACGAGTTTTTGTGGTGGTAGGATTTTTATTTTTAATGATACCTTCTGTACCGATATGATTTTTTTTTAGGATTTCAATTAGTTTTTTTCCATCTATATCATTGCCAATTTGGCCTACTAGGACTGCTTTAATTCCAAGCATTGCTACGTTAGCAGCGACGTTCCCTGATCCTCCAATACGGTCAAAAGATTCTTTAAGTCTTACAACCGGAACAGGTGCTTCTGGAGAAATTCTTGACACACTTCCAACTAAATACCGATCTAACATTAGGTCACCGATAACTAAAACCCATTTATGACGTGCATTGAATTTATTTTTAATAATTTCGATATCAGTCATGTGTTATTAACTTTCATCAATAAGTTCACAAAGCGCATGACCAATCAAGATATGAGCTTCTTGAATTCTTGCAGTTTCTTTTGAATCCACCGTTATACAGTGATTAGATATTTTTTTAATGAAGCCACCATCGCCACCTGTTAATCCAATGGTAATTCCACCTATTGCATTCGCTTTTTCTAAACCCCTTAAAACATTTTTACTGTTACCTGATGTGGAGATACCAATGACAATATCATCTTTCAAACATAATGCTTCAACTTGCCTTGAAAAAATAAATTCAAAGCCATAATCATTTCCAACGGCTGTTAGAATTGATGTATCTGTCGTTAATGCAATTGCAGGCAAGCCTTTTCTTTCTTTCACAAATCGACCCACAATTTCTGCTGCAATATGCTGGCTATCAGAAGCACTTCCACCATTACCAAAAATTAATACTTTGCCACCTTTGTGAAGGGTCTTTTTAATGATATCTGCAACTTCACTAACCTCTCTGATGACGGAAGATAATTTATGAATCGTATCAAGGTGACTCTTAAAGATAGCTTCTATTTTTTTTAGATTTTCACTCATAAGTATGTATCACTTTTTATTAAGTAATTTGTTGCATAATCTTTAATACCTTCTGTAATATTAAGGAAGGGTTTTGTATATCCTACATCTTTCAGTTTTTTAATGTTTGCTTCGGTAAAGTATTGGTATTTTCCCTTAAGATCAATTGGCATATCAATATATTTTATTGCATTAGGATTACCATCTACGCTTTTGACAAGTGATTCAGCTAGCGCTTTAAAGTTTGAAGCTTTTCCTGTACCCACATTATAAATTCCAGAATGATCTTTATGGCTTAAAAAATGCAATACAGCTGCCGCTGCATCTTTGACGTAGACAAAATCTCGTAATTGCATACCATCTTGATAGTCCTTACGATCACTTTTAAAAAGCCTAATTTCACCCTCTTTTTTAAGTTGGTTAAATGCATGAAATACAACACTAGCCATTCTTTTTTTATGATACTCATTTGGACCATATACATTAAAGAATTTGAAGCTACACCATTGTGGTGGTTTTTTTTCTTTTGCTAAGACTTGCTGAACTACCCATTGGTCAAAAAATTGTTTTGAATATCCGTAGGCATTGAGTGGCCTTAATTTGCTGAGCTCTGATTCATTATCATCAAAACCAAATTCACCACCACCATATGTTGCTGCAGAACTTGCATAAAGAAATGGAATTTGATGCTGCGCTGCATAGCGCCATAAATTTTGACTGTATCGAATATTTTGATTTAATAATTTATTGAAGTCAGTTTCTGTTGTAGCGCTAATAGCCCCCATATGAATAATAACTTCAATTTCTTGTTTTTTTTCAAGCCAAGGAAAGAGGTCATCTATATCAAGATAGTCCTCATAAGATCTTTTGCTTAGATTATTTTTCTGATCTGGATGTCGCATATTATCCACAATGATGATATCTTTCCGATTGAGGATGGTATTCAGATGCCAAGCAATCACACTTCCAATCATGCCAGCTCCACCAGTAAGTATTATCATAATGAGATGTTGTCTTTTAATAATTAAGACTGCTTCTTTTCTATGAGCGCAGCTCTTTTTTTGGTGATTGCTGAATTTTGCTTTTCTTTTTTGGTTGTCCAGCTCTTATCAATCCAACCTTGTAAATTTTCTAGAATTATACCTTGCATCGCATTAATCCATTCTGGATTGTCATTGAGTGCAGGGATATAACTGAAGTTTTTACCGCCATGACTTAGGAAAATATGCCTACCCTCAATATTAATTTCTTCCAAGGTTTCCAAACAATCACTTGAGAACCCTGGACAAATGACATGCACATTCTTTTCTTTCTTATTTCCCAGATCAGCCATCACTTCGGCATAGTATGGCTTTAGCCATTCTGCTCTTCCGAAGCGTGATTGAAAAGATACCATATACTCGCTCTCTCTTAACTTCAATGCTTCTGCAAGGAAGCGAGCAGTTTTATAGCATTCACAATGGTAAGGATCTCCTTGCATTAATGATTTTTTTGGGACGCCATGAAAGCTCATCACTAATTTTGAAGGCCTTCCATTTTTATTCCAGAATTGCAGGACAGATAATTTGAGCGCATTAATATAAAGAGGATGATCGTGATAATTTCTTATAGTTCTCACTGCAGGAACATTTCTTATTTTAATAAGGACACGCCAGAATGCATCCATTGCTGATGCACTTGATGAAGCTGCATACTGCGGATAGAGGGGAAGCAAGAGAATCTTAGTACAATTTTTTTCTTTTAAACTAAGCACTGCATTTTTTATTGAAGGACTGCCATAGGACATTCCTAATTCAATTTCAATGGGCTGAGATACTGACTTTTTAATTTTTGCAGTTAATGCTTTTGTTTGATTTTTAGCATTAACTAAAAGTGGAGAGCCTTTTTTAGTCCAAACTTTTGCATATTTTTTTGCTGAGCTTCTCGGCCTAAAGACCAAGATAATAAAGTGAAGTATCCAGCACCAAATAAATCGTGGTATTTCAACCACTCTACGATCCATAAGAAATTGTTGTAAATACTTTCTTACGGCATGTGTTTTAAGGGAGTCAGGGGTACCCAGGTTTGCTAAGATGATGCCAATTTTTGGCGCATCACCATGTTGATACTTTGGTTCTTTTATGAAGTAATTCACTTAATGTTGACTGAGTGCATTGGAAAGAAGTTTTGCTGTAATATCAACAATAGGAATGACCCTTTCGTATGCCATTCTTGTAGGACCAATTACGCCCAAGGTGCCTACAATTTCTCCATCTGTTTCGTAAGGGGAAGTCACAAGACTGCATTCATCTAAAGATGAATATCCTGATTCATTTCCGATAAAGATTTGAATACCCTCAGCTAGTTGACTTTTATCTAGAAGCTTCATAAGGGCTGTTCGCTTTTCAAAGACCTCAAAAATCTTTCTTAAGCTTGATATATTTTTTGCAAGTTCCTCAGATTGAATGAGATTACTTTGTCCAGTGATCACAATGGATTCAGAACCTGAGGGAGAAGTCTCATTACCTATATCAATTGCTGCCGTCATAAGTTTAATCATGTCAATATGCATTTTAGATAATTCATCCATGAGGATATCTTTCACTTTAGCAAAGGTATTTCCGCTAAAGTTATGATTAAAATAATTTGCAGCCTCAATTAAATCATCAAATGTATAATGCTTTTCAGTGATCACAATTCGGTTTTGCACATCGCCGTCATTTGTGACAATGATGACTAGAATTTTTTTGTCAGACAAACCAATAAATTCTAAATGTTTGAATATGGTTTTTTTTGCTTTAGGAATTAATACCACGCCTGCAAAATGTGTCAGTGTTGATAGGATATCTGCGGCATTGGTAATAATTCTTTTGTTGTCACCAATACTCATTTGGTCTTTTAATGAAGAAATAACTCTATCGTCTATAGGTTGAACAGTTAGGAGTGAATCTACGAAGAGTCGATAACCTAATTGCGTAGGAACTCTTCCTGCTGATGTATGAGGACTTGTAATAAAACCTAGATCCTCAAGATCTTTCATGGTATTTCGAATAGAAGCTGGACTTAAATCTAGACCTGATGATTTAGAGAGGGTTCTGGACCCCACAGGTTGCCCATCATTAATATGTTGCTCAATGAGAGTTTTTAAAAGAATTTGGGCGCGCTTATCTAACATCATCAAATAGGATTATTCATATAAATCTATATGCTTTAAAATACTCAGTAAAGCCTAATTTTCATGTTTAATAGGGCATTCTAACACGCAGCACTTTTGTAAATGAATGCTTTTATACTAAGTTTTTCTTTATTTAATTGCTATATATTCTTTCATCCTAAGTATGCTTTAATTTAACTATGAAAAGTCTCTTTAAAACAGTCGCAATTATTGGGAAATATTCGAGTGGAAGCGAATCTTCTAACATTGAATTGCAGCTTTTAGAGCTCGCTCAATACCTAACCCAAAAGCAGATCAATATTTTTATTGAGGCTAAAACACATCAATCTGGAAAATTTCAAGCATTTAAGTCAATTGTATTAGAAGAGATTGGAACAAAAGCAAATCTGGCGATTGTGGTAGGGGGTGATGGCACCATGTTAGGTGTCGCAAGATCTCTCATAAATTTTGATATTCCTTTAATTGGGGTGAATCAAGGGCGTTTTGGATTTTTAGCAGATTTAAATATAAGCAATATGCTGAAATCCATCGATGAGATATTTCAAGGCTCCTCTTATGAAGATAAAAGAATGCTTCTGCATTCTAAAATTTTTAGGGGGTCAACATGTATTCATGAATCCTTAGCACTCAATGACGTTGTCGTGAGAAGTGGTTCTCGTTTGATAGAGCTAGAAGTTTTTATTAATGGTAGTTTTGTGCATAAACAAAGATCAGATGGCCTTATTGTGACCACACCCACTGGAACGACTGCTTATGCGCTTTCCGCAGGCGGCCCGATTCTTCACCCTGAATTAGAGGCGATTGCTATTGTGCCAATCAGCCCCCATACATTAACTAATCGTCCCATCGCAGTGAGCAGCCAAAGTATTATTGAGATTCACGTGGTGAGCATGGATGAATCTTATTTAAGTATTGATGGGCAGCTGAAAATACCGCTTGAGATTCATGACCGAGTTGAAATTAAACGCGCAGAGAAAATGATCACCCTACTTCATCCAAAAGACTATTGCTATTTTGAGATGCTAAGAAAAAAATTAAACTGGGGTTAATGAGGCACTATGTTAGTTAATTTATCTATCCTTGATTTTGTGATTGTTGACAAGATGAGCTTAGATTTTAAATCTGGTTTTTCAGCGTTAACAGGTGAAACCGGTGCTGGGAAATCAATTCTAATTGATGCTTTGTCCCTAGCTTTAGGGCAGAGAAACGATGCAGAAGTTGTGAGACTTCATCAAGATAAAGCTGATATCAGTGCTATCTTTGACATCAAGCATAATCAAGAAGCAATTGATTGGTTAAAAGAAAACGAACTTGAATCTGATGGTCATGACCTTATTTTAAGAAGAGTTATTCACGTCGATGGTAAATCAAGGGCTTTCATTAATGGCAAGGTAGTAACACTCCAACAATTAAAAGAATTAGGCGAGTCGCTTGTTGATATCTATAGCCAAAACTCTCACCACTCACTTTTAAAATTAAGTGCACAAAGACAAATCCTAGACGACTTTGGCGGTCATTCAGATTTAGCTTTAAAAACTTATCATCTTTACCAAGCTTGGAATAAACTTCACCTGCAATCAATTGAATATGAAAAAAATGCGCAAATTTATAGTGAGGAACTTGCAGAAGTTAGAGATAAGGTAAGAGAGTTAAAACAGCTTTCATTTTCCTTTAATGACTGGGAAGTTCTTCAACAAGAACACATTATGATGTCTCACGGTCATGAACTCATCGAAGATATAAATTTTTGCATTCAGATTTTAGAAAAAGATGACACAGCCATCTTTGATAGGCTGCATCTAGTTCAGCAGAAAATTTCGCACGCAATAAGTATAGATGAAAAATTAAAAGAGTCTTCTGAGCTCATAGATTCAATTAATATTCAAACAGAAGAACTTCTTCGTTCCCTTAATCGATATTTGCAAAAAGTTGATCTAGATCCAGAAAAGTTAAAAGACATTGAGGCACGGATTCAATCGATCCATAATTTTGGCAGGAAGCATCGTATCAAGCCAGAAGATTTTGAATCGATATTATTAACTTGGCAAGAACGCATGGACCTACTTGAGTCTTATCAATCAGACGATGGGATTGAAAAAAAAGAAAAGATAGCCTTTAAAGCTTTTAACGAGAGCGCACAATTATTAAGCCAAGCAAGAAAAACTGCATCAGAAACTTTAAGTCGAAACATTACTCAAGCGATGCAAAAGTTATCTTTTAGCCATGGACGTTTTGAAGTGAAACTTATGCCTCAAGGCCCAATGGCGAATGGTTTAGAGTATATTGAATTTTTAGTAGCACCTCACTTGGGGGCCGAGTTAAGACCAATTCATAAAGCGGCTTCTGGTGGGGAGCTATCTCGCTTAAGCCTTGCAATTCGTGTTGCATCAATTTCAAAAGCCAATGTACCTTGTATGATTTTTGATGAGGTGGATGTGGGTATTGGTGGAAGTGTGGCGGAAATTGTGGGCAAGCTTTTAAAAGAGTTGGGAAATCATAACCAAAGACAAGTCTTAGTTATTACCCATTTGCCTCAAGTCGCATCATTAGCTTTGTATCATTTCAAGGTACATAAAACTCAAGAAAATAATCAAACACTTAGTCACATTCAGCTCATGGATGAGCAGATGCGTATTGATGAAATTGCTCGTATGTTGGGTGGTTTATTGATTACTGAAACCACAAGGGAGCATGCGAAAGAAATGTTACAGATTTAAATTTTGTTAGGGCAGGGTGACTTATTACATTCAGCATAGATATAAAGTGAATGTTCTTGAATGGTAAACCCTTTTTTGTTTGCAATAAGTTTTTGCCTTTTTTCAATTTCATCATCACAAAATTCCTCGACATGACCGCATTGTATACATACGATATGATCGTGATGCTCCGAATTGCTTAACTCAAATACTGCTTTATCACTTTCAAAATGATGACGTATTAAAAGACCAGCTTGTTCAAATTGAGTGAGGACACGATAAACTGTGGCAAGACCTACATCTTCACCAGATTTAATTAAAAGTTTATATACATCTTCAGCTGAAAGATGTTTAGCGTCACTGTGCTCAAAAAGACTTAATATTTTAAGCCTAGGAAGCGTTGCTTTAAGCCCTGATTTTTTTAAATCTTTATGATCTTGTCCCATTGAATCACCTCAAAAAGTGCGCCACGAAGCATTTTGAATACTATCTAGCATGTTATATTAATATGCATTATGTTTAAAGTTTTAAAAATGCGTATATTGCTTATTTTGTTAAGTCTTTTAATTACTGCCTGCTCTTCTTCGTTGCCCTCTATTAAGCCTTATAAGATGCCGATTCAGCAAGGGAATTTAATAACCTCTAAAATGATGATGCAATTAAAGCCAGGTATGACAAAACCCCAAGTGCGATACATTATGGGTACACCACTAATTACCGATAGCTTCCATAAAGATCAATGGGATTATTTTTATCAAATAGAAAAAGATGGTGCGATTATTGAACAAAGAAGAGTAATTGTGATTTTTGAAAAAGATTTGCTTGCCAAGGTAAAAGGGGATGTCATTCCTGCCCCTCAAAATTTCAATGCAGAGCGTCAAGAAGTGACCTTTCAAAAAAATAATGAGATTTATCAAAAACCAGATCCAAAAGAAAAAGGTATGCTTGACCGATTAAAATTTTGGGAGAAAGATGATGAAAAACCTATTGAAAAATTAAGTCCAGCTAAAAAAGAAGTTTCTATGGAAGAGCGCGAACTTGTGACCCCAAGGAAAGTAGTTACAGAGCCATCCAAAGTATTGGAACCAGAAATTAAAAAAGCACCTGAGATAGTTAAGCCCGAGGTGTCAAAAGTTGAAAATTCAAAACCTTTGCCGGCTAAGACTAATCTCGATTATTTTGATTTAATGTTAGAAAAAATAGGATTCTAATTATATGAGTAAAATAAATATTCTTATCGTTGGTGCCGCTGGCCGAATGGGTCAGAGCCTCATTCAGGAAATCGTTGCTGATAAAGACCTAGTCCTTATGGCTGCTATTGATCATAAGACGAGTGACAAACTAGGCCGAGATGCTGGAGAAGCTTTCGGCATTTTAACAGGTATTAAAATTGATCATGATATTTCAAAAGTCATTTCTTCTGCTGATGTTCTCATTGATTTCACAAGACCTGAGGCGAGTCTTGAGTACTTGAAATTATGTGAAGCCCATCGGGTAAAGCACGTGATTGGCACAACTGGATTTTCAGATCAAGAAAAACAAAAAATTCTAAATGCCTCGAAGAATATACCTATAGTTTTTGCACCCAATATGAGTGTGGGTGTTAATTTATTAATTTCACTTGTTGAAAAAGCAACATATGCACTTAAAGATGAGTTTGATATTGAAATTATTGAAGCACATCATCGACGTAAAATTGATGCACCTTCAGGCACAGCTTTAAGATTGGGTGAAGTAATTGCAAAAGCAAGCGGGAGAGATCTAAAAAAAGTAGCGCAGTATGACCGTTCAGGTAATAAAGGAGAACGTAAGGAAGCTACCATTGGTTTTTCAGTGATACGTGGTGGCGATATAGTCGGTGACCACACAGTTTTATTCGCAGGCAGTGGTGAGTGTATTGAATTAACGCATAAAGCTTCAAGTCGAGCAACCTTTGCGAAAGGCGCATTAAGAGCCGCTAAGTTTTTATCACATCAAAAAACAGGTCTTTTTGACATGCAAAATGTCCTAGGGCTGTCTAGTAAATAAGTGATTAATCGGGCCTTAGTGCGTTGAAATAAGAGGCTAAATCGACTATAATATCTCTGGTAAATGAAACGGGAGCTGCTAAAAACTTCTCCCGTTTTGTGTATCCAGTACCCAAACCCTTACATTCGTAAATACTGGAGATTCATTGTGTCTCGAAATATGTCGGCAGTGTTAGTGCTTGCAGACGGAACTAAGTTTCGAGGCATATCAATTGGTGCTGCAGGCTCAACCATAGGTGAAGTTGTGTTTAACACTTCAATGACAGGTTATCAAGAAATTCTGACTGATCCTTCTTACACAAAACAAATTGTCACGCTGACCTACCCCCATATTGGAAATGTGGGGATTAATCAAGAGGATATTGAATCTGACAAAATCTACGTGAGTGGCTTAATCATTCGAGATTTAGCAATGATGAATAGCAATTTCAGAAGTGAACAAACACTCTCCGAATATTTAAAAGTAAATCATATTGTGGCGATCTCAAACATTGATACCAGAAAACTTACACGGCACTTAAGAGAGTTCGGCTCACAAGCAGGCTGCATTATTGCTGAATCTGAAGATGATAAAAAAGCGCTTGAGGAGGCTAAAGCTTTTCCAGGGCTTTCTGGTATGGATTTAGCTAAGGTAGTGAGTTGTAAAAAAGCCTATACATTCAATCAAGGAGAGTGGTCAATATCTCAAGGCTTTAGTAATCTTAAAGAATCAGATCATCATGTAGTTGCATTTGATTATGGTATCAAGAAAAATATTTTAAGGATGCTAGTTTCAAGACGATGTAAGGTCACCGTTGTGCCTGCTCAAACGACTTATGAGGAAGTGGTGCAATTAAAACCTGATGGGATTTTTTTGTCTAACGGGCCAGGAGACCCTGAGCCATGTAATTATGCTATTCAAGCAATTAAAAAATTGGTGGATCATGGACACCCTACTTTTGGTATCTGCCTAGGCCATCAACTTTTAGCATTAGCAAGTGGTGCTAAAACATCCAAAATGAAATTTGGACACCATGGTACAAATCATCCTGTTCAAGATTTAAAAACAAAGCGCGTATTTATTACCAGTCAAAATCATGGTTTCACAGTTGATAAAACATCTCTACCTAAACACTTAGCCATCACACACGAATCTCTTTTTGATGGCAGCTTGCAAGGGATTGAAAGGATAGATCAGCCTGCATTTAGTTTTCAGGGGCATCCTGAAGCAAGTCCAGGCCCATCTGAAATAAGCTATTTATTTGATCACTTTATTGATCTTATGGAAAAAAAGAAAATGAGCCATGCCAAAGCGTAAAGATATTAAATCCATACTTATTATTGGCGCAGGCCCTATTGTTATTGGCCAAGCTTGTGAGTTTGACTACTCTGGAGCTCAAGCATGTAAAGCCCTTCGAGAAGAAGGTTATCGTGTCATCCTTGTGAATTCAAATCCTGCTACGATCATGACAGATCCTGAGATGGCAGATGCAACTTATATCGAGCCAATCAATTGGCAAATTGTCGAGAAAATTATTGCAAAAGAAAAACCAGATGCATTACTTCCCACAATGGGCGGACAAACTGCGCTCAATTGTGCGTTGGATTTAGACAAGTATGAGGTATTAAAAAAATATAAGGTTGAATTAATTGGCGCATCTAAAGAGGCGATTGATAAAGCAGAAGATAGACAAAAATTTAAAGAGGCTATGAATAGGATAGGATTAAGCTCTGCTAAATCCGCCATTGCGCATAGTTTAGAAGAAGCTTTACAGGTTCAAGCAGGAATTGGTTATCCAGCGATCCTACGCCCGTCATTTACAATGGGAGGCAGTGGTGGAGGGATTGCATACAATCGTGAAGAATTTATAGCGATCTGTGAGAGGGGTCTCGAAACTTCTCCTACAAGAGAACTTCTCATTGAAGAGTCTTTGCTTGGCTGGAAAGAATTTGAGATGGAAGTTGTTCGTGATTGCCAAGACAACTGCATTATTATTTGTTCGATTGAAAATCTTGATCCCATGGGGGTTCATACAGGTGACTCTATTACTGTTTGCCCTGCACAAACACTTACTGATAAAGAATATCAAATTATGCGTAATGCATCGATTGCGGTTTTGCGAGAAATTGGTGTAGATACCGGTGGATCAAATGTGCAATTCGCAATCAATCCAAAAGATGGACGCATAATTGTGATTGAAATGAATCCACGCGTATCTCGCTCATCAGCTCTTGCTTCAAAAGCAACAGGGTTTCCTATTGCAAAAATTGCTGCAAAGCTTGCTGTTGGATTCACCTTAGATGAATTAAAAAATGAAATCACAGGCAGTGCAACACCAGCATCTTTTGAGCCTAGCATTGATTATGTGGTAACCAAAGTACCCCGTTTTGCATTTGAAAAATTTCCGCAGGCTGATTCGAGACTGACCACTCAAATGAAATCTGTAGGCGAAGTCATGGCAATTGGACGTACCTTCCAAGAGTCTTTCCAAAAAGCATTGCGAGGTCTTGAAATCGGTGTCGATGGCTTAGATGAAAAAACAACCGATCAAGATCTCATTATTAAAGAATTGAGAGAGCCTGGACCTGAGCGTATTTGGTATGTTGGTGATGCATTTCGAATTGGGATGACGACTGAAGAAGTCTTTGAGCACTCGAACATTGATCCATGGTTCTTACATCAAATTAAAAATATTATTGATGTTGAAAAAGATGTCATTAAGATTTCGCTTCATAATTTATCAAAACAAAATTTATATGAATTAAAACAAAAAGGATTTTCTGATCGAAGACTTGCAACTCTTTTGAGAGTTAAACAAGAAGACGTTAGAGATTGTCGTCATCAACATAATGTGAGGCCTGTATACAAGCGTGTAGATACTTGCGCCGCGGAGTTCTCAACTAATACAGCTTATATGTATTCTACTTACGAAGAAGAGTGTGAAGCAAATCCCACTGATAGAAAAAAAATTATTGTTTTAGGTGGTGGCCCTAATCGTATTGGACAAGGGATTGAGTTTGATTATTGCTGCGTTCATGCTGCTTTAGCATTACGTGATGATGGTTATGAGACCAACATGGTGAACTGTAACCCAGAAACAGTATCCACGGATTATGATACTTCAGATAGACTTTATTTTGAGCCCGTGACACTTGAAGATGTATTAGAAATTGTAGCTATTGAAAAACCATTTGGCGTAATTGTGCAATACGGTGGACAAACTCCTCTAAAATTAGCTAAAGATTTAGAAAAAGCAGGAGTGCCTATTATTGGGACTTCACCTGATGCGATTGACGAGGCAGAAGACCGCGAGCGTTTTCAAAAAATGTTACATTCAATTGGTCTCAAACAACCACCTAACCGCACAGCGAGAGCGCCTGAAGAAGCAATTCGTTTGGCAGAAGAAATTGGCTATCCCCTTGTGGTCAGACCTAGCTATGTTTTAGGGGGTCGCGCTATGGAGATTGTTCATGAGCAGTCTCAACTTGAACGTTATATGCGTGAAGCTATAAAAGTATCTCATGAGTCCCCTGTACTTCTTGATCGTTTTTTGGATGATGCACTTGAGGTAGACGTGGATGCTCTATCAGACGGACAAGATGTGATTATCGGTGGCATCATGGAGCATATTGAACAAGCTGGGGTTCATTCAGGTGACTCAGCATGTTCTCTGCCTCCCTATAGCCTGTCTAAAAAAATTCAAGATCAATTAAGAATTCAAACCATTAAGATGGCAAAGGCACTCAATGTCGTTGGTCTCATGAATGTTCAGTTTGCCATTCAAGGGGATGTGATTTATGTTTTAGAAGTAAATCCCAGAGCATCTCGCACCGTTCCTTTTGTTTCTAAAGCATGCGGATTACAGTTAGCTAAAATTGCAGCACGAAGCATGGTAGGTATGAGTCTTAAATCACAAAAAATTACTAAAGAAATTGTACCGACATTCTTCTCCGTCAAAGAAGCTGTATTTCCATTTATTAAATTTCCAGGTGTTGATACGATTTTGGGGCCTGAAATGAAATCAACAGGCGAAGTGATGGGTTTAGGCAAAACTTTTGCAGAGGCTTTTATTAAATCTCAACTTGGCTCATCAACAAAACTACCTAAAGATGGCAAGGCATTTATCAGTGTGCGACGTGAAGATCATCATAAAGTGATTGAGATTGCAAAATCACTAGATCAATTAGGTTTTCATATTGTCGCAACTAAAGGGACTGCAAAAGTGTTAATGGATGCAGGACTTAATGTTGAACCAGTCAATAAGGTCGCAGAAGGAAGACCTCACATTGTCGATATGATAAAGAATAATGAAATTTCTTTTATTGTAAATGTAACAGAAGATAAACGTGCTATTACCGATTCATATGAAATCAGAAGATTTGCATTACAAAATAAAGTGACTTATTACACCACAATTGCAGGTGCAAGAGCTGCATGTATAGGAATGAACTTCATAGAAGAGCTTACTGTCTCGTCTATCCAAAGCTTGCATAAAGAACTGACTTAAAATACACTCAACTTTTATAAACCACTCTCGATATAAAGAGCGTGGTTTTTGTTTTAACAGGAATGAATATGCTCAAACAAATACCCATGACGATTAAAGGCGCCGAGCTTCTAAAGGCAGAACTCCAGCGTTTAAAATCTGTTGATCGCCCTAATATCATTCAGGCTATTTCTGAAGCAAGGGCGCAAGGCGACTTATCCGAGAATGCTGAGTATGAGTCTGCTAAAGAACGACAAAGTTTTATCGAGGGACGTATTGCTGAAGTGGAAGCAAAATTATCTAATGCGGTGGTAATTGATCCCTCATCCATTGTGGGAGAAAATCATTGTGTCTTTGGGGCAACAGTTGAAGCTCAAGATCTTGATACTGAAGATATTCTCATCTATCAAATTGTGGGTGATGATGAAGCTGACATTAAACATAAAAAGATTTCAATCAATTCACCGATTGCAAAAGCTTTTATTGGCAAGGCTTTAGGCGATGTGGCCGAAGTGAACACTCCTGGGGGCGCAAAATCATACGAGATATTAAATATTAAGTACCTATAAACTTAACCTATTTTTGTATTAAACTAAAAGTATGATGAAACAATGGCTAGAGAACTTAGCAATGATTACAGCAACCTTATGGATCGGTGGCTTGTGGGCTGTTGGTATTGTAGCTTATGAATTATTTAAATTAATTCCTGAGGCGCAACTTGCAGGCCATATTGCAGGACAACTTTTTCAAATGATGGCTTATGTAGGTATGGGTAGCAGTATTTTTTTACTTATTCAGCGTGTTTATCAGTTTGGCACGAACGCATTAAAGCAAGGTTTCTTTTGGTTGATTGTTTTGATGCTCGCTCTCATTCTCATTAGTTATTTAGGGATCAACCCACTTTTAGAAAAATTTAAATTAGAAGCGATGCCGAAAGATGTGATGGAGAGTGTATTTGCTGATCGATTTGCAACCTGGCATGGCATATCAAGTATTGCCTATTTACTAGAATGTTTCTTAGGTATTTTTGCGATCTTAAAAATAAGATAATTATTTAGGTAATACAATCTTAGGCTCAGATGCCGCTCGATAAATAATAATTTGTAAGCCAATATGATGGATAGCTGTCGCTTTAAGTGTCTCGCATATTTCAGTTAACATGGATTCACGAACTGATTTATCATTGTTTTGAATTTTAACTTTAATCAACTCATGAGCCCTAAGATTTAGATCAATTTCTTTTATGACAGATGGTGATAAGCCTTTATTGCCAATTCTGACGACTGGATTTAATGTGTGAGCTAAGCTTCGGAGGTATGCGATGGCTTTTGAATTCAAGGAAAACTTCTAAGGATCGTAGATTAAGTGATTTTAACAGATGAAAAGAACAAGAACTAGCAAGGCATGGATGCAAGAGCATGTAAATGATGCTTTCGTTAAACAAGCCAAGAAAGATGGTTTTCGATCCAGAGCCGCTTATAAGCTCATGGAGATCCATGAAAAATATAAGCTTATCAAGCCTGGTATGAATGTCGTTGATTTAGGTTCATCACCAGGAAGCTGGTCTCAGGTAGTAGCACCATTGCTTCAGGGTAAAGGTTATATCATCGCTATGGATTTATTGCCTATGGATCCTATCCCTAGGGTTGATTTTATTCAGGGCGATTTTAGAGAAAAAGCTTCTCTCAATGCGCTTGAAACGTTCGTAAATAATGCACCGATAGATCTTGTAATTTCGGATATGGCCCCCAATATTACTGGTATAAAGACAGTTGACCAGCCGGGTGTGATGCATTTAGCTGAGCTTGCTTTAGAATTTACTTTAAAATGGTTGAAACCAGGTGGCCATTTCCTAGTCAAAACGTTTGTAGGTTCAGATTTTGATAAGCTTGTAAAAAAAATGCGTCCTAACTTTGAAAAGGTGATCACAGTGAAGCCTAAAGCTTCGCGAGATCGAAGTAGTGAAGTTTACTTACTAGGTTCGCAAAAGCTTAAAAAGTCATAATGAAGCGATGTAATTAGGTTTAAAATTAAATAATTATTAAATATAGATGATACGAGGTCATCCATCAATTGAATAACAACACGCTAAAAAGTATTGCCATCTGGGTTGCAATTGGACTCATTCTCATGACGGTTTTTAATCAGTTTGCAGATACATCAAAAACTGATACTTCACTTGTTTACTCTCAATTTATGCAACAGGTAAAAGATGGAAGGATTTCCAAAGTTGAAATTGATAATCATAAAATCAAAGGTACGACAAGCGAGGGAAAGAAATTTAATACCTACGCTCCAACGGATCCTTGGTTAGTATCTGATCTTCTAAAGAATGGTGTCATTGTCGAGGCGAAACCCGAGCCGCAGCAATCCCTCTTAATGAGTATTTTCATTTCGTGGTTCCCGATGATTCTTCTCGTTGGTGTTTGGATATTCTTTATGCGTCAGATGCAAGGTGGCTCGAAAGGTGGTGGCCCATTTTCGTTCGGAAAAAGTAAAGCAAGGCAGCTTGATCAAAAGAGTAATCAAACCACATTTGCTGATGTTGCAGGATGTGATGAAGCCAAAGAAGAGGTCGCAGAGATTGTTGAATTCTTAAAAGACCCGAATAAGTTTCATAAATTAGGTGGCCGCATACCAAGGGGCGTCCTCATGGTGGGTTCTCCAGGTACAGGCAAGACATTATTAGCTCGAGCAATCGCTGGCGAGGCAAGTGTCCCGTTCTTTACGATTTCAGGATCTGACTTCGTAGAAATGTTTGTAGGTGTGGGCGCTGCGCGCGTGCGTGATATGTTTGAGCAAGCAAAAAAGAGTGCACCATGTATTATCTTTATCGATGAAATTGATGCAGTCGGTCGTCATCGCGGTCAAGGCACAGGTGGCGGAAATGATGAGCGCGAACAAACCCTCAATCAACTTCTGGTTGAGCTGGATGGCTTTGAAGCCAACTCAGGTGTGATTGTTATTGCAGCAACGAATCGTGCAGATGTACTCGATAAAGCCCTGCTGCGTCCAGGACGTTTCGATCGACAAGTCATGGTTTCACTTCCTGACATTAGAGGTCGCGAAGAAATTTTATTAGTCCACATGAGAAAAGTTCCAGCGGATCCTGATGTGAAGGCAAGTATTATTGCTAGAGGTACCCCAGGTTTTTCAGGTGCAGACTTAGCTAATCTTGTGAATGAGGCAGCTTTATTTGCAGCACGTCGCAATAAACGTACGGTGGACATGCAAGATTTTGAAGATGCTAAAGATAAAATCTTTATGGGGCCTGAAAGAAAATCACTTGTGATGCGAGAGGAAGAGCGCATGAATACCGCATATCATGAATCAGGCCATGCTGTAGTTGCGAAACTCTTGCCTCATGCCGATCCAGTTCATAAGGTAACCATCATGCCTCGTGGCTGGGCTTTAGGACTTACTTGGCAGTTACCTGAATTTGATCGTATCAGTAATTATAAAAATAAAATGTTAGAAGAAATTTCTATCCTCTTCGGGGGACGTATTTCAGAAGAAGTATTTATGAAGCAAATGTCGACAGGTGCATCGAATGATTTTGAGCGGGCAACCAAGTTAGCGCGCGATATGGTGACGCGTTTCGGAATGTCAGATAAATTAGGCACGATGGTTTATGTGGGACAAGATCAAGACTCTTTTTTTGGGGCAATGTCTTCTAAAACAGTTTCTGAAGCCACCCAACAAAAAGTAGATGCAGAGATTCGCCGTATCTTAGATGAACAATACAGTGTGGCTAGAAAATTGATTGAAAAAAATCGCCGTAAAGTTGAGGCGATGGCAAAAGCTTTACTTGAATATGAAACGATTGATGCAGATCAGATTAATGACATCATGGCTGGTAAAAAAGTGAGGCCGCCAAAACCTAAGCAAACTTCGAATTCACCCAAAGGTGACAAAGGATCCTCAGATAAAAAAGTAGTTGTGGTTCCTCAGCCAAGCGCCAAAGGCTAAATAAATCAAGGCTAGTTTATCTAGCCTTTTTTATCATGCTTCAATTAAATAAATACTCCTACGATTTAAAACGTCCACTTGTGATGGGTATATTAAACATCACACCAGATTCATTTTCAGATGGCGGGAAGTATTTAGATTTCAATGAAGCTTTAAAGCATGCGGAGAAAATGATTGAAGAGGGAGTAGATATTATTGATGTTGGAGGCGAATCTACACGTCCTGGGTCAGATCCAGTAAGCGTTGAGGAAGAATTAAAACGTATTACACCTATCATTGAAGCCTTAAAAAAACATTCTGACGTTGCGATCTCCGTCGACACTTACAAACCGGAAGTAATGAAAGCAGTCATTAATATGGGGGTGGCGATGATTAATGATATTTATGCATTACAGCAACCTGGTGCCATTGATGTGATTAAGAAATCGAATGTGGGTATGTGTTTAATGCATATGCAAGGAACACCAAAGACGATGCAAATTAATCCTATTTATAAAAATGTTGTAAACGAGGTGAAATCATTTTTAGAGGGGCGTCTCAATCTTCTTAAACACGAGGGGATAGATAGATCACGCATCATCTTAGATCCAGGATTTGGTTTCGGAAAAACATATGAACATAATTTAGAACTACTAAAAAATCTTGAATCATTTCAATCTCTAAAGCTACCTTTCTTAGTTGGACTTTCTCGAAAATCATTTATCCGAAAAATTTTAAATGGCGATCATGATGATCACCTATCAGGTAGTATTTCTGCGGCTATCTTTTCTGTGTTAAAAGGCGCTAAAATATTACGAGTTCACGATGTGAAAGAAACACAAAGCGCACTCAAGATTATTAATGTGACACAAAGTATAACTTAGAATATGACAAGACAATATTTTGGAACGGATGGCATTCGGGGCATAGTTGGGCAAGATCCAATCACACCTGATTTTTTTATTCGCCTAGGTTTTGCAATCGGATCTATCTTAGTTAAAAATAATCGTGATAAGAAAATTAAACATCCAAGTGTTGTCATTGGAAAAGATACAAGAGTTTCAGGGTATATGTTGGAGTCAGCATTAGAAGCTGGATTGATAGCGTCAGGTGCAGATGTCTATCTTACGGGCCCCATGCCAACTCCTGCGATTGCCTATCTTACAAAAATATTAAAAGCCCAAGCAGGCATTGTGATTTCTGCATCGCATAATCCATTTCCTGATAACGGCATTAAAATATTTTCAGAGTCTGGCGAAAAATTAACCGATGCATTTGAAAGAGAGGTTGAATTAGTATTAAGCCAACCCGTAAAGACAGTTGTACCTCACGAGCTCGGAAAAGCAAGACGCATTGATGACGCAGAGTATCGTTACGCTGAATTTTGTAAAAGTACATTCCCAGAAAAACTTAATCTTCAAGAACTCAAAATTGTGCTCGATTGTGCACATGGTGCAACTTACCATGTGGCCCCTAAAATATTTTCAGAGCTAGGTGCTGAGGTGATTGCAATTGGAAATGAGCCTGATGGCTTTAATATTAATCTTGACGTTGGCTCAACTCATCCTAACGCTATTAGAGAAGCAACTCTTAAATATAGCGCCGATTTAGGTATTGCCTTTGATGGTGACGGTGATCGTGTGGTCATGATTGATCACCTTGGTAATATCGTTGATGGCGATCAGCTTATTTTATTGATTGCGCGCGCTTTGAAGGTAACAAACCAATTAAAAGGTGGCGTAGTAGGAACGCTGATGACAAATATGGCGATTGAAAAAGCCTTCTACAATTTAGGTGTTGAATTTGTAAGATCGGATGTAGGCGACCGTTATGTATTAGAAACACTCCTTAAAAAAGGTTGGTCGATTGGTGGAGAAAATTCAGGCCATATTCTTATACTTGATCAACACTCGACGGGTGATGCCATCATCGCCTCTCTTCAAGTTTTAAAATCATTACAGCTTCTTAATCAATCACTTCATGAAGCTACGAGAGATTCACCCCTTTACCCTCAAGTCTTAATCAACGTAGAGACACATAAAAAAATTGATCTAGATCATAATCAATCAATTCAGGATGCGGTAAAAGATGTGGAGTCTAAATTAAATACTAAAGGGCGCGTACTTTTAAGATCCTCAGGCACCGAACCTAAAATTCGAGTTATGGTAGAGGGCGAAGACTTAGAGTCAGTCAAAAATCATGCTAACTTTATTGCGGATAAAGTTAGGGAAGTTGCCTAGCTAAAATCCATAAATTTTTAAATAGCCAATCATAAATAAAGGGATTTGAAGCCCAAAGTTAATCATGATGGCGCGGTCTTTAATCAAGAGGCCAGTAATAGTCCAACCAACGACACCTATGCTATGAGAAAAAATATTGTAGGGGTAGAGGTTAAGGTTAGTGAGAAGTAATCCCAGCAAGACAAAAAAAGTTGCGAACCACTTTAAATTTTTTTTAAAGAATTTTTTTATGGTATCAATCAAATTAGTGTACTAGCCAAATTTACCTGTAATGTAATCTTCTGTTTCTTTTTTATTTGGGTTTGTGAAAATTTTATCTGTCTCGTCAAACTCAATCATCTCGCCAAGATACATGTAAGCTGTGTAATCAGAAATACGAGCAGCCTGTTGCATGTTGTGTGTGACGATAAGAATTGATAATTTATTTTTAAGACCAGACATCAACTCTTCAATATTCACTGTAGCAATGGGATCAAGCGCTGATGTGGGTTCAT
>SYKG01000014.1 GCA_005797835.1 Methylotenera sp. | reverse complement strand
TAGCAATAGCGTGCGAGTTCGATTCTCGCTCCCGGCACCAAATATTCATCGAACTTTTTAATAGAGCAGGTATCGAAATGCTATGATCCAAGTGAGAAAATTAAAAAAAGATAATTTGAGCGAATTTACCCTACGTCCCAATCCTGCAATGCCTTGGAGGACGATAAAAAAAATTTATTCCTTTTTCTTTATTTTTATTTTAATCATCACTTGCGTGCTTTTCTATTACCGTTTGTATCTTGCTATACCCTTTTATGGGATTGAAATTTTTTTGCTCGGTTATGCCCTATACATTACGTGTCTTAAAAGTACTTTTTATCAGATTATTAGAATAAATGCGCGAACTATTGAAATTAAAACAGTCCAAGGAAAAAAAATTAAAAAAGCGGTATTTAATCGTGATTGGTCCAAATTTAAGTTGGTAAGCACCTATTTTAATAGGCCAAGTTTCATTGTGATTAGCTCACATGGAAATGAGACTCGCGTTGGAGATTTTTTATGTGAAAATGAGCGGTTAGATTTATTTAAGAAAATTGCCTAATGATTTTTTTTGCGTATTGATTTTAAAAAAACATACTGATAGCATTAATGTTAGACTTGATGCAATTTTATACCAGAGTTGACTCTTAACATAGGGATACTATATGTATTTGAATGAATGGATGAAAAATTTTTTGTTTAAGCTTGTATTTGTAGTTTCGGCTTTTTTCTTTTTAAGCCCGGATATATTACATGCTGAATGGGGTCTAAATATGACTCAAGGCGTCACTCCAATTAGTCAGGATGTTTACAACATGCACATGACGACTCTTTATGTGGTGACTGTCATTGGTATTTTAGTTTTTGGTGTAATGTTTTGGTCTATTTTCCATCATCGAAAATCGAAAGGTGTAAAACCGTCAAAATTTTCCCACAGCACAAGCGTGGAGGTTATTTGGACACTCATACCTTTTATTATTATTGTTTCTCTAGCAATTCCAGCTACTAAACTTCTTGCGAGAATGGACGACACTTCTGAATCTTCAATTACAGTGAAAGCTACCGGTTACCAATGGAAATGGAAATATGATTACATAAATGAAGATGTAACCATCTACAGCAACATGGCAGAAGACAGCGTGGAAGCAAGTCAAAGAAATTCAGGTATTGATCCAAAAGCTACAGATAATTACCTTCGTAATACAGATACAGCTCTTGTGCTCCCCGTCGGTAAAAAAATTAGAATTCTCACTACAGCAAATGATGTTATTCATGCATGGTGGGTCCCTGATTTAGGCTGGAAAAGAGATGCTATCCCAGGTTTTATTAATGATAATTGGACAATTATAAACAAAGAGGGTGTATATCGAGGTCAATGTGCCGAGCTTTGTGGCAAAGGTCACGGGTATATGCCTATCGTGGTGAAAGCTGTGCCAGAGAAAGAATATACAGCGTGGATTGAAGGAACAAAGCTTGCACTCAAATCTAAAAATGCAAGCAGTGATAAAGATTTCACTATGGATGAATTAAGAGCTAAAGGCGAAGGTGTTTATAAGGCGAATTGCCTAGCTTGTCATCAGGCTAATGGTCAGGGTATCAAGGGAGTTTTTCCAGCAATTGATGGAAGCCCACTTGCAAATCTGAAAGAGAATATTCCTGCGCATATTCATCAAGTTATTTATGGTAAGGGGGTTATGCCAGCTTTCGGTGAGCAATTGTCGGATACAGATATTGCTTCAGTTGTAACATTTGTTAGAAATAACTGGGGTAATAAGACCGGGCATATTATTCAACCCAAAGATGTTGTTGCAGCTAGAAAAAAATAAATTTAGTTTAATTTTTTAAAATAGGAATTTAAATATGAGTTCACAAACCATAGCAGATCACGATCACCACGATCATAAACCCGTCGGCATTAAGCGCTGGTTATTTTCTACGAATCACAAAGACATAGGTACTATGTATTTAGTATTTGCATTGATTATGTTTTTTATTGGTGGTTCGATGGCAATGGTTATTCGTGCAGAGTTATTCCAACCGGGCTTGCAATTTGTAGATCCGCAGTTTTACAACTCTATGGTTACTGTCCATGCGCTTGTTATGATCTTCGGCGCTGTGATGCCAGCTGGTGTTGGGCTTGCTAATTGGATGATACCGATCATGATTGGCGCTCCCGATATGGCTCTTCCCCGAATGAATAATATGAGTTTTTGGATTTTGCCTTTTGCTTTTGCTCTACTTTTAGGTACTTTATTTATCGATGGGGGAGGCCCTGCAGGAGGTTGGACTATGTATCCACCCCTAGTGCTTCAAACAGGAAAAGCATTTCCATATTTAATATTCGCAGTGCATTTCTTAGGTGTCTCTTCTATTATGGGTGCAATCAATATTATTGCTACAGTATTTAATATGAGAGCGCCGGGTATGACTTTAATGAGATTGCCTTTGTTTGTCTGGACTTGGGTTATCACTGCCTTTTTACTTATTGCTTCTATGCCGGTTTTAGCAGGCGCAGTAACAATGCTTCTCACAGATAAATATTTTGGGACAAGCTTTTTTAATGCTGCTGGGGGAGGTGACCCAGTGTTATTCCAACATATTTTCTGGTTCTTTGGCCATCCGGAAGTTTATATCTTAATCCTGCCTGCATTTGGAATTATTTCTCAAATTATTCCAACTTTTGCAAGAAAGCCACTGTTTGGTTATGCGTCTATGGTATACGCAACTGCTTCAATCGCAATTCTTTCCTTCTTTGTATGGGCCCACCATATGTTCACTGTTGGTTTACCTATCACTGGAGAATTATTTTTTATGTATGCAACGATGTTAATAGCTGTCCCCACAGGCGTTAAAGTTTTTAACTGGGTTGCAACAATGTGGAAGGGTGCAATGACTTTCGAAGCCCCAATGTTATTTGCAATAGCATTCGTTATCTTATTCACAATAGGAGGGTTTTCAGGACTGATGTTAGGCATAACCCCTGTAGATTTTCAATATCATGATACTTACTTTGTTGTAGCTCATTTCCATTATGTATTGCTTACAGGGGCGGTATTTGCACTTATGGCTTCCGCTTACTATTGGCTTCCTAAATGGACAGGCTACATGTATGACGAGAAGTTAGCCAAAATTCATTTCTGGTTGTCTGCTATTGCTTCAAATGTTCTCTTTTTTCCACAGCATTTTTTAGGTTTAGCGGGTATGCCAAGAAGAATCCCAGATTACAGCGTTCAGTTTGCAGATTTTAATATGATTTCAAGTCTTGGTGGATTTGCTTATGGTATTTCGCAATTATTATTCGTATATATAGTTATTAAATGTGTTCTAGGTGGTAAAAAAGCTACGAGTCAAGTTTGGGAGGGTGCACGTGGTTTAGAGTGGACATTAAGTTCACCGCCGCCATTTCATTCATTTACTAAGCCACCAAAAGTTACAAAAGCATTAATGGATTATTGATGGTTAAAAAAGGATTTGAGGATAATAATACGGTAATAGTTAAAAAAAGGAATAAGCGATTGGCTCTAATTCTGGGTCTAATCGCTTTTTCTCTTTATATAGGATTTCTTTTAAGCAATATGAAATGACCAAAGTTGGTGGTATTAAACGGACAGCAGTTATTTTAACAACGGTTACGTTGTTAATGTTCGGTTTTGGATATGCGCTCGTGCCTTTATATGATGTTTTTTGCGAAGTAACTGGGTTGAATGGGAAAACGGGGCGGATATCTAATGCAGAAGCGTCAAAATTAGTTGTTGATAACCAGCGGTTTATTACTATTCAGTTTGATTCGAATATAAATGGCAATTTAGCATGGAAATTAAAGGCTGATCAAAATATTTTAAAGGTTAATCCAGGTAAATTTTATGTTGCAACCTACACGGTTGAAAATATGATTAATGAAGAAATAGTGGGGCAGGCAATACCAAGTGTTTCCCCCCAAATTGCTTCGCTTTATTTTAAAAAGTCTGATTGTTTTTGTTTTAGAAATCAAGTGTTAAAGCCTGGTGAGAAGAAAAAGCTTACTGTCCGTTTTGAAGTAGATAAAGATATACCAAAAGATGTGGAATCTCTTACTTTGTCATACACTTTTTTTAGAGCTTTGAAAGACAATAAAAAAGCAAGTTAGATTATTTCAATAAATTATTAATTAATAATAGGAAAATATATGGTGAGCAAAGATATCTATTTTATTCCTGAACCAAGCAAGTGGCCAATTGTTGCTTCACTCGCATTATTTACTACTTTCATTGGCGGAGCTATGCTCTTAAATCAATCTTCTAATGGTAAATATGTATTGATATTAGGAGCGATGGGGATTATTTATATGTTTGCTGGTTGGTTCTCTAGTGTTATTAGTGAAAGTCTCTCTGGCTCTTATAATAGGCAAGTAGATGTAAGCTTTAGGATGGGTATGGGCTGGTTTATCTTTTCTGAAGTTATGTTTTTTGCAGCTTTTTTTGGTGCTTTATTCTATGCTCGGGTCTTATCTGTGCCCTGGCTAAGTGGTGAGGGCCACGGAGTTGCGACGCATCAATTTTTATGGCCTGCATTTAAAGCTGCATGGCCTATGTCAGTGATGCCAAATCCAGCAAGTTTCACTGCTTATAAAGATACTATTCCCGCAACTGGGATTCCTGCAATTAATACCTTGTTACTTTTAACAAGTGGAGTGACGATTACATTTGCACATTGGGCCCTCAAAAAAGTACAAAGAAATCATCTTTGCGCTTGGCTTGCTGCTACCGTCTTGTTGGGAGCACTATTCGTATACTTACAAGCGGGCGAGTATCATCATGCTTACAGTGAATTAAATTTAAAACTTAGTTCAGGCATATATGGATCAACTTTTTTCCTGCTTACAGGGTTTCATGGTTTTCATGTAACTATGGGAGCAGTTATGATATTGGCAATTTTGTTTAGATCACTTAAAGGACATTTTACAAAAAATGATCACTTTGCTTTTGAGGCAGTTGCTTGGTACTGGCATTTTGTTGACGTAGTCTGGCTAGGATTATTTATATTTGTCTATTGGCTTTAGCTAGGTAATTAAAAAAGCGCTAGGTGTAGCGCTTTTTTAATTTATATGCCATGAGGGTGAATTAGGCCTGTATAAAAACCATAAAACAGCAAGAAAAATAAGAAAACAGATAGACCAACTCTTAAAGAGAGCGAAGTTACCATTCTATTCGACTTCTTTTTTTTATCTTTAATGAGAAAAAAAAGCCCTGCTGAAAGTGATAATAGAATGCCAAATAGTATAACTACTACAAGAGCTTTAAATAATAATTCACCATTCATAAACTAACCTTAACCTTCACACAATCTTGAAATTTTTATTCAATAATATCAGCATGCATTATAAGTTATTACCTAGCCTAATATTTATTATTTTTTTTATTCTTTTTATCAAGTTAGGTTTTTGGCAGATTGATCGAGCTGAGCAAAAAAAAATAATTAATACGGCATATGTTGAGAGACAAAAACAACCCCCAATTATATTAAATAATGAAAGCATTCAAATACAGAAAAAAGATATTATCTGGCATCAAGTCACTTTGAGTGGAGAGTTCTTAAATGACAAAAATATAATTTTAGATAATCAAGTCCATAAAGAAAAGGTTGGGTTTTTAATTTATACTCCATTCAAGATTACAGATGTTAATAAAATTATCTTAATTAATAGAGGTTGGTATCCTTTATCTAGCTCTAGAAATGATATTCCTCAAATATCACCTATCTACGGCTCACAATTAATTGAGGGTGAAATTAATCAAATGCCATCTCCGGGAATCTCACTAGGTAAAGTTGTGACAGAAAAATTAGATAAATCTTCATATAGAATTCAGAGGATGGAATACGATGTTCTAAGTTCTTTAATAAGTAAAGATTTAATGACGTATGTTGTGAAGCTTAAAAAACCAATTTTTGATAAAAATCATATTTTAGATTCTTCTATTCCAGTCCCAGATTACGATAAAAATTATGGTTATGCTTTCCAATGGTTTGCAATGGCTTTCACCCTTTTTATTATCTTTATAAGATTAGGTATTAAAAAAAATGAAATTAAATAATGTCTTTAAATCCCGCTTAAAGCTACTAGGTATTGTATTTTTATTTTTTATGCCTGTAATTTATGCATGGTACTTAGTTTTTTTTACCGATTTTAAAATGAATTCAAGGGGTATAGAGCATGGCTTATTAATTACTCCAATTATTCAACTTGGTAATTTAGAATTGATAGAGCCCTTAACTCAAGAAACAAATGAATTATTTGGAAAATGGACATTAGTCTCTTTTATAAATAATAAATGTGATAAGGAGTGTGAATACCAATTATTTGAATTAAGACAAATTAGGTTAGCAGTTGGTAAAGATGGAAACAAAGTTCAGAGAGTGGCGATAGCTAAAGATAATAATTTAATCTCATCTGCGCAGCTTAAATTAAGTCAAGGCCTACTTTTATTAAAAGATGATAAAGATTTAAAACTGAAACTAAATAATCTTTTTAAAGTATATCCAGCTTTTGATAGAGAATCTATTTATTTGATAGATCCCTATGGTAATTTGATGATGCATTATAAAAAAGGAACAAACCCATCAGGAATTATTAAAGATCTAGAGCGATTGATTAAAATTTCAAAATAGCTAGTGAAGAAGATGTTTTTTTAAAAGATTATTTAATTGTTTAAAATCTATTTCACCTATGACCTTGTCAAGAACTTTTCCATCTTTATCAATTAGTATTGAAGTGGGTGTGATACGAATATTCTCAAAAGATTTTGCGATATGTCCATCGACATCTAATACAATCGGGAAGGGAATTTTATTTCTCTCAGAAAAATTAAGAACCTGATTTGGAGGGTCGTAGCTCATAGATACAGCGATGATTTCTAGGCCTTGATTTTTAAATTGCTTATAGGTTTCAGAAAGATAAGGCATTTCTTTAATACAACCGGGGCAGTCTGTTGCCCAAAAATTAATAATTGTGAATTTATTTTTACTTTCATAAAGTTTAATAGATTCACCTGCGATTGTAGTAACCTGAATTTCTGGAATTTTTTTAGATGCTAGTAGAGATCCCAAAAATAAGCTAATTAAACCTGCGACAAATATTAAGAACAAACGTTTATTTTTTTTCATAGTCGGGCGAATGATATAATTCGAATCTAACCATTATGATTTTACTCAAAGGAATTAGTTTAATCTAAATTAGTCTGAATTTATAAAGTTGATATTATGATTTTTTTTAAAAGCATTACTATAACGACTGCAGTATTAGCGTTCTGCCTAGTTGTCTTTGGCTCTTATGTAAGAATATCTGACGCTGGCTTAGGTTGTCCAGATTGGCCAGGATGTTTTGGAATCCTTACTGTTCCCGAAAGTCAAATAGCTATCGATAAAGCAATGGCGAATTTCCCGGGCCGAGTCATAGTGACGGAAAAAGCCTGGATAGAAATGATTCACAGATATGTCGCAGGTATACTGGGTTTGTTGATTTTAGTAATAGGATTTTATGCGTTTAAATATAGAAAAATTTTAGAAATAAATATGCTTCTTCCTTATAGCCTTTTAGGCGTCGTTTTGTTTCAGGCTACCCTGGGCATGCTTACTGTGACGCTTTTATTAAAACCTATTATTGTAACCTCTCATCTTATCGGTGGCATGCTCACATTAGCTTTACTTACTGCTATAAGTGCTCAGCATTTAAATAAGAATTCAACACTAATTATAAAAAATTATTTATTTTTTTATATTATAAGATTTAGTTTAGTTTTAATTTTTCTTCAAATTTTCTTGGGTGGTTGGACAAGTACTAATTATGCTGGACTTGCCTGTACCGATTATCCTAAATGCCATGGAATGTGGTTCCCTGATATGGATTTTCAAAATGCTTTCAGTATTAACCGAGATTTAGGCAAGACCCCTGAAGGAGCTTCTATAAGTCTAAGTGCTTTACAAGCAATTCAATGGGTTCACAGACTGGGGGCTATTATAGTCACCCTATATTTTATTTACCTGTCATATGCACTGATGAAATATAAGCAATTAAAATTAGAGGCTACCCTACTTATAATTCTAATCATTTACCAATTTTTGCTAGGAATCGCAAACATTCTTCTTCATCTTCCTGTCATATTAGCAGCTCTTCACAATTTCGGAGCCGCTGCATTAGTTGTTATATTGACTATCATTAACAGCAAAATTAAAAAATAGTGATGTTCAATTTTACTAAAAAAGATTTCAATAATTTTTTAGTTTTATGTAAATTGAGGGTAAATTTGCTGATTGTTTTTACAGCTGTGATCGGAATGTTTTTATCAACCCCTGGTATGGTGCCACCTAACATTCTTTTGAGCTCTATTTTTGGTATTGCCTTTGTTTCATGCGCTGCAGCAGCTTTTAATTGTTTGATAGAACAAAAAATAGATGCGGTAATGACGAGAACAAAAGGAAGGCCTATAGGCACGGGACATATATCATCTAAAAAAACTATAGTCCTAGCAATAATTTTGGGAGGAAGCGGTTTATTTATTCTTCATTACTATGTGAACACACTTACAATGTATCTAACTCTCGCAACTTTTTTTTCTTATGCAGTCATATATACAATTTTTCTTAAACCAGCTACTCCATTGAATATTGTTATTGGCGGAGCTTCAGGTGCTATGCCCCCTATTTTGGGTTGGGCAGCAGTTAATAATTCTGTTGGCCCTGAAGCTTTTATATTATTTTTAATTATTTTTTGCTGGACACCCCCTCATTTTTGGGCGTTAGCACTATATCGTAGAAATGATTATGCAAAAGTTGGTATACCTATGCTTCCTGTAACACACGGCCAGGACTTTACATTACTACAAATTATTTTATATACAATGATTTTAATCATTGTGACTATGATGCCTTTTAGCCTTGGTATGTGTGGCCTTATTTACTTGATTAGCGCCACAATTCTTAATGCTTTTTTCTTATATTATGTAATTATGTTATTTAGAAGCTATTCAGATAAGTTATCTATGAAAACGTTCAGGTACTCTATAATTTATTTGAGTTTAATTTTTTTGGCATTGTTGATTGATCACTATTTTAAGCTTACTCTTTATTAAAATTTTTAAGGAATGATTGTATGAAATCGGATAACAATAAAAATGTTTTATTTGAATTATTAAGTTTGATTATAGGATCAATTTTGGGAGGAATTTTATTTATCCTTTTCATAAATTATGATTTTAATCGCAAGACGGATACAAACGTTATGGTAGAAAGTAAGATTTCTGAAAATATTCAGCCAGTGGCAAAAGTTGAATTAGCAGCAGCTAGTTTAGAGAGTTCTGTCTCAGGAGGCAAATCTGGGGAGGAGATATATAAGGCAGTTTGTGCTTCTTGTCATCAAGCAGGAGTATTAAATGCCCCTAAGCTCGGCGATACCCAAGCTTGGGCTCCAAGAATTAGTCAAGGTTATGAGTTACTTGTTCAGCACGCTGTGAAGGGGATTCGCTCCATGCCTGCTAAAGGCGGTAATGTATCCTTACTTGATGCTGAAGTTGCAAGTGCGGTTTTATATATGTCAAATTCATCAGGTGCTAATTTTAAAAAATAATCTTCTATGGCAATTTATGCAATTGGTGACATACAGGGTTGTTATCATTCTTTTTTAGCTCTATTAAAAAAAATTAAGTTTAAGCGTGGTAGAGATCAGCTTTGGCTGGTTGGTGATCTAATTAATCGTGGTAAAGGTTCATTACAAGTATTAAGATGGTGCTATAAAAATAGATCATCAGTGACTGCTGTTCTAGGCAATCATGATCTTCATGGATTGGCAATTAAATATAAGGTCATTGAGCCTGACGATGAAGACACACTATCTCACCTTATTAAAGCCAAAGATTCAGATTTACTGTTTAAGTGGTTAAGATCTCTTCCATTAGCTCATTACGAAAAAAAACATTTATTGGTACATGCGGGTATCTTACCCCAATGGACTGTTAAGGATGTACTTAAATTATCAAAAGAAATAAGTACTCAGCTCAGAAGAAAAAAATTTGAAGATTTTTTGAGTTCAATTTATGGCAATAAGCCCAATAAGTGGTCGAGTACTTTAAATAAAAATGATAAAGCTCGAATTGTTATTAATGCGATGACAAGATTAAGAGCGTTATCGTCGGCAGGAGCTATTGATTTTACCTATAAAGGTGAACTTAAAAATATGCCTAAAAAATTAAAAGCTTGGTTTGATCACCCTCAAAGAAAAACTAAAGATAATATTATTATTTTTGGTCATTGGTCTGCACTGGGACTTGTTACAAGAGGAGATATTTTTGCTATTGATACAGGTTGTGTTTGGGGCAGAGCTTTAACAGCTATCAGACTTGATGATAAATTGATATTCTCTGTAAAAACTAATTCAAAGGATATTTAGTTAACTTTTTTGTATATAGTATTTCAATTTTATCTCGGGTTGGGCGATGATTTTGACCACCCTGACTTTGAATTTTAATAGCACCCATTACAGAGGCTAATCGACCTGTGGATTGCCAATCCCATTTCTTAGAAATTCCATAGAGTAAGCCTGCACGATAGGCGTCTCCGCAACCTGTCGGATCAAGAGGTGTCTCAACTCTAATAGGGTCGATTTTATATGTTTTATTTTTAGCATAAATTATTGAGCCTTCAGCACCCATCGTGATGATTAATGCCTCTACTTTTTTAGAAATTTCCTCTCTAGAGAGAGAGGTTTTTTCAGTCAAAAGAGTTGCCTCATAGTCATTCACAGCAATATAACTCGCATCATCTATGAACTTTAGAAGTTCTTCCTTATTAAACATGGGCAGCCCTTGCCCGGGATCAAACATAAAAGGAATATTTAGTGCCTTACACTCTTGAGCGTGATTTATCATGCCATCTTTACCATCTGGAGCAATGATTGCTAAGCATACATCCGTGGCCTCTGAAATTTTATTCTGATGAGATTCCACCATTGCTCCTGGGTGAAAGACAGTAATTTGATTATTACTAAGATCAGTTGTGATATAAGCTTGAGCTGTATAGAGATGTTTAATCTCTTTGACAAACCGAGTATTTATACGATTTTGGTTAAGCCAATTAAAATATAACAGAAAGTCATTTCCTACCGTAGCCATAATGATAGGATTGTCATCGAGGAGTTTTAGGTTGTATGCAATATTTCCTGCAGTCCCACCAAACTCTTTTCTAAGCTCTGGTACATAAAAAGCCACACTTAACTTATAAATACTTTCAGGCAGGATATGATTTTTAAATTGATCTTTGAATACCCCAATGGTATCAAATGCCATTGAGCCACAGATTAGGATGCTCATGCTGGCTTAAATTCAACCAGGTAGGTAATGGCAACAAGCGCTAATACTGGAACCTCATTAAACCATCGGAAATATATATGACTATGCTTATTTCTATTTTTCTTGAAATCAACTAAATGTTTAAAGCATAAATAGTGATAAATAATTAATAAAATTACGAGACCTATTTTAATTTGAAGCCATGACTCAGTGACACCATATAGAATCCATAGCCATACTCCGAAGAGTATTGTCAAAAAAGCTCCCGGTGTCATGATACCAAAAAAAAGTTTTCTTTCCATTACCTTAAATCTTTCATGACTAATTTTATCTTTACTCATCGCATGATAAACAAAGAGTCTTGGCAGATAGAAAAGTCCAGCAAACCAGGTCACCATAAAAATAATATGAAGTGTTTTTATCCAGAGCATTTGGGCTGTTCTTGAAAAATTAATCTGAACTTTATTATAGTTATTGAGTTCATAACTTTGTTATTTTTTTACCGAGTCAATTAAGTCCCTATTTTAACTTAATTTTTTACCAAGAGACCAATAACTCTGCGTTTGGCAGGTTGTGAGCAATGCTGCCACATGTTATGCTCAGCAATATATTAAATATTTTTAAATGAACGCTCCCATACTCAAATCGTTATTAAATGCGCAGCCATTTCCCATCAATCGATTGCGTGAAATACCCTATAACTACACTTCCTTTTCAGACCGCGAAATCGTTATTAGATTTTTAGGTGAAAATATCTGGAATATCCTTGATGAATTAAGGGGTGAGAGAAAAACAGGTAGATCTGCACGAATGCTTTTTGAGGTACTTGGAGATTTATGGGTAGTCAATAGGAATCCGTACCTTCAAGATGATCTCTTAGAGAATCCGAAGCGACTCAAAGCATTAGTAGATGCAATGTATCATCGTATCCATTCTATTGAGCACAGAAGTTCTGGAAGCGACAAAGTCATGGAGCTTGCTGAGGCAGCTAATAGAGCAGTCAAGACTTTCGAGAATGATTTCAAGCTAGTCAAGAAACTTAGAAGAAAGATTTTTTCTAAATTAAAAAAAATTACCAAAAAAGATAATATTCAATTTGATGGTTTAGCAAGAGTATCTCATGTCACGGATGCAACGGATTGGAGAGTTGAATATCCTTTTGTAGTAATAAACCCAGATCATGAAGAAGAGATTGCAAATATTGTAAAAGCATGTATTGATCTTGAATTAACCATAATTCCCAGAGGGGGAGGCACAGGTTATACAGGCGGCGCTATTCCCCTCACTCCATTTTCAGCAGTAATTAATACCGAAAAACTTGATGATATAAGTAACGTGGAATATCAAAATCTACCAGGCGTAAGTGAGCGTGTCCCTATTGTGAAATGCGGAGCAGGTCTTGTTACAAGGCGCGCTATGGAAATAGCAACAAATAATGGACTTGAATTTGCTTGTGACCCAACGTCTGCAGATGCATCTTGTATTGGGGGAAATATTGCAATGAATGCTGGCGGAAAGAAAGCTGTACTTTGGGGTACAGCTTTAGATAATTTAGCCTCTTGGAAGATGGTTGATCCTAATGGTAATTGGGTTGAAATTGAAAGATTAAATCATAACCTTGGCAAAATTCATGATATAGATTTGGTGCGCTTCAAAATCAGTCACTACAACTCAAATGGTAAGGACTTAATCGGTGACCCAGAAATATTAGAAATTCCAGGGGGCAGTTTTAGAAAAATTGGGTTAGGTAAAGATGTAACTGATAAATTTTTGAGTGGTCTTCCAGGCGTTCAAAAAGAAGGGTGTGATGGCCTGATTACTTCCGGTACTTTCATTCTTCATAAAATGCCTAAGTACATAAGAACTGTATGCCTAGAATTTTTTGGCATTGTATCTCATGCTGTTCCAGCAATTATTGAAATCAAAGATTTTTTAGATCAGTCTGATACTACAGTTTTGGCTGGTCTAGAGCATATGGATGAGCGCTATATTAAAGCTGTTGGATACAGCACCAAGGCTGCAAGACAAGAACGTCCCCGTATGGTTTTGATTACTGATATCGCAAGTGATGATGAAGATGCTGTAGGCCTTGTAGCTTCTCAAATTGTTCAGATAGCTAATGCGAGAGATGGTGAGGGTTTTATAGCCGTATCAGCAGATGCACGAAAACGTTTCTGGCTAGATCGCGCAAGAACAGCTGCGATAGCAAAGCATACTAATGCATTCAAAATTAATGAGGATGTTGTTATTCCACTTCCAAAGCTCGGAGAATATTCTGATGGTATTGAAAGAATTAATATTGAGCTTTCAATCAAGAATAAATTAAAACTTTTAGATGATATAGAAATTTTTATTGAGGGGGATAAATTTTTATATGAGGAAGAAGGTTTAAATTCAGACCCAGAGCGTAACCAAATAAAGCAAAAAATGAGTATAGATTTGATTCATAGATTAAGAGAAAAATGGGGCCAAATGCTTGATAACTTAGATAGCCCTCTTTCAACGCTTCTTGAGAGACATGATGATATTGAGTATAAATATGAAAATATATTTAGAGCGCTGCAATCTTACGAATTAAGAATTTCTTGGAAGAGAGAACTTAAAGATCCACTTCGTGAAATTTTTAGCGGAAGAGAATATCAGAGCTTTTTGGAAAGGCTAGACAATATACATAAAAATACTTTAAAGAGTAGGGTGTTTATAGCTCTTCATATGCATGCTGGAGATGGTAATGTGCACACCAATATTCCAGTTAATTCAGATGACTATCAAATGATGCAAGAAGCTCATGAAGCTGTGAGGAGAGTAATGGCTCTAGCTAAAAGTCTTGATGGAGTAATTTCTGGCGAGCATGGTATTGGTATTACCAAAATGGAATTTTTAGATGAAAGTACAATTGAAGCATTTGAGAAATATAAAAGTAAAGTAGATCCTTTTGGACATTTTAATAAAGGTAAATTACTTTCAGGATCTGGTCTACAAAATGCTTATACCCCAAGTTTTGGGCTTCTAGAGCAAGAATCGATCATTATGGAGCAGTCTGCTATAGGAGAAATAGCAGATTCAATTAGTGATTGTTTGCGATGTGGCAAATGTAAGCCTGTATGCACTACACATGTGCCGCGGGCTAATTTACTTTATAGCCCAAGAAATAAAATCTTAGCAACCTCGCTTCTCATAGAAGCATTTTTATACGAAGAACAAACTAGACGTGGTATTTCAATTAAACATTTTGATGAGTTTAATGATGTAGCTGACCATTGTACGGTTTGTCATAAATGCTTAAATCCTTGTCCAGTAGACATTGATTTTGGTGATGTTTCTATCGCGATGAGGAACTTTTTAAGAGAGCAAGGTAAGCGTCATTTTAGTCCAGGCACTGCATTGGCTATGAGTTATCTAAATATGAAAGATCCTATCACCATTAAAATTATGAGAACATTAATGGTTGATTTTGGATATAAAGCTCAACAAGCTGGACATAATTTACTAAAAAAACTTGGAATTATTAATCCATTTAAAAATAATCCGCCCTCCACAGTTGGTAAAGCTCCAATTAAATCTCAGATTATTCATTTTTTAAATAGGCCAATGCCTAAAAATATGCCAACCAAGACCTCAAGGGCCCTTCTGGGTATTGAGGATGATAAAATCGTTCCAGTCATAAGAAATCTACAAAAAATTAATGAGGATTCTGATGCAGTTTTTTATTTTCCTGGATGTGGATCTGAGAGGCTTTTTTCTCAGGTAGGATTAGCTACTCAGGCAATGTTATTTGAGGTTGGTGCTATTACTGTTCTGCCTCCAGGGTATTTATGTTGTGGTTATCCTCAAACATCTTCTGGGAATCATGACAAAGGGCAAAAAATAACTTCTGATAATCGTGTGCAATTTCATAGGGTAGCGAATACACTTAACTATTTAGATATTAAAACAGTGATTGTATCTTGCGGTACTTGTATGGACCAGTTACAAAAATATGAATTTGAAAAAATATTTCCAGGTTGTAGATTGCTAGATATTCATGAATATCTCATGGAAAGAGGTGTAAAGATGGAAGGTGTATCAGGAACGAGATATATGTACCATGATCCTTGTCATAGCCCCATGAAAACTTATTCACCTAATAAAGTTACAAATGCATTGATGAATACAAATGTGCCTCTAAATGATCGTTGCTGCGGTGAGTCGGGAACTTTTGCTGTGGGTAGACCAGATATTGCAACACAAGTGAAGATGCGAAAACAAGAAGAGATTGAAAAAGGTATTGAGCAAATGGGTATTGATCAGCCAGAGTCAATTGGTAAGGTTAAGATTCTTACTTCTTGCCCTTCTTGCTTGCAAGGTTTGGCTCGATATGGGGAAGATACGAATACTACCGCAGATTATATTGTTGTTGAATTAGCTAAGAATTTATTAGGTACCAACTGGATGCAAAATTATGTAGAGAGCTCAATCAAGGGTGGTATTGAAAAAATACTATTATAGTTTTTAAATAGGAATGAACACGCCTGTGATTAGGCTTTGAAGAATGCGCGTAATAGTGCGTTCAGTTTTTTCAGATAATGTAAAAGCCAGAAAATCTGTCCTTCCAATAATCTTCCCAAATTCACGCTCAACCAATAAATTATTTTCTTTTCCATTCATTTCATTGGCAAGCAAAAATAGCTTTCCTGTTCTATCTTTGGTATTTGAGAGTTTCCAAACTGCTATTTCAATATTGCGAGAAGAATTATATAAAAGCTGAGGATCAATTGAATCAAATAGATAAAATTCTTTTTTTCCTCCATGAGCTTTTATAAGCATTGTATAAATACCTACAATTAAAGGAAGAACGCGATCCCCTTTGTATTCTTCGTTAAAAGTGAGATACATCGCATCTATGCCTTGAGTATTATTAATTGCCTCAAAATTCCAATTATGATTTCCACTAAAGACCCAATTAACCATTTTTTCTGGATCATCAGAAGTACTTTTTTTTAATTCTATTGGATTTCTTTTATAGAGTTTAATCATAAGTACTTTTAAACTCTGAATATTTTCCCTAATTTCAAGATCGGCCATTCTATCGAAATCAGTTTTAACAAATTGACTACCAGACTGCCTATCAGGCTCAACTATCTCTTTAGCAATTGCATTTTGTACCAAGAGAAAAGCTGTAAATAACAGCCAAAAAGAGGCACTAAAAGGTTTATTTTCTTTCATTTATTTTTTAGTGAAAATCTCTCTTGAGGAAAAATTATTTTAAATTGACTACCTTTTCCTATTTCACTCGTGATTTCTATTTGTGCCTCATGTCGAATACATATATGTTTTACAATAGACAAACCTAGTCCAGTGCCGCCAGACTTTCTACTTCGATCAGGGTTTATTCTGAAGAACCGCTCTGTAAGTCTTGAGATTAATTTGTTATCTATACCTATACCTGAATCCTGAACTTCAAAATAGGGGTTTTGCCCTTTGATATCCCATACTATATGAATAGACCCATCTTTTTTGGTATACCGAATAGCATTACTGATGAGATTCAGAAAAGCACTATGAATTTCTTTTTCATATCCTAATAACGTAATTTTTTTATTAATTGATGTAGTAATTTTATGTAATTTTTTAGATAACAAATCAGCCTCTTTTTTAAGGTTTTTGAATAGTTTGTCCATATCTATTTCTTTTTTTTCTGCAGGTGCTGCATTAGATTCTATTAATGAAAGCTGAAGTAAGTCTTCAACTAACTTTTTCATGCGATCCGATTGCTCTAGCATCATTTGAAAATAAGTGAGTGTTTTTTTATTAAATTCATTTTTCATACCTGACAGTGTTTCTAAAAAACCAATAATAACAGTCAATGGTGTTTTTAATTCATGTGAGACATTGGAAATAAAATCACGTTTAATAGAATCATTTTTTTCCATCTGGGTTATATCTCTAATGATAAGTAGCTTTTGATTAATACCAAAAGGCACTATAAGTATTTCAAACGATCTGCCTGTATTTTGCCAAGAAATTAATTTTAAAGAAGTATCGTAATTATTATGATTGAGATATTCAGTAAAGATTGTTTCACGTAACAAGTAATTAATAGGTTGATTCATATCTTGAGATAAATGAATACCGAGCATTTTTTCTGAGGGTTTATTACACCATTCAATTTCATTATTTTGATTTAAAGCAATGATGCCATCAGGAATAGCTTCTGCTGCAGTCATGAATCTCCCAAGGGTTGTGGTGAGTTCAGATTTACTTCTTTTTTGCTTTCTATATTCTCGATAGAGTGACGCAAATATTTCCTCCCAGATGCCTACTCCATTAGGAATGGTCAATAGATTTGGACTTTTAAGCCATTTATTTAGACGATAGATCCAATAAACATGGGAAAGAAAGTAGACGAGGAGACACAGGATAAAAAAGAATGAAGCAATTTCAAAACTTCTGAATCCCCAAATAATAAGAGATAAAAAAGAGATAACTACAAAAACCCAAAAAGCATTCCAACGGATATCTTGCAATATTTTTTCTCGCTAAAAATCTATGTGTATTATAGCGAGGAATACCAAAAAGTAATCTAGTTAATTTTTATTTTATGGATAGTCTATAGCCTGAGCCGCGAACAGTTTGTATCAAATTTTCATGTTGAGATTGAGTCAGAATATTTCTTAATCTTCGGATGTGAACATCTACTGTCCGATCCTCAATGAAAATTTGACTTCCCCAAACTTTGTCCAATAACTGACTTCTTGAATAAACCCTCTCAGGATTACTCATAAAAAAATGAAGAAGCCGAAATTCTGTTGGGCCCATTTCCAATAGTTTATTATTGCCTGTGACACGATGAGAAACTGGATTTAATTCTAGACCATTAATTTTTAAAAGATCTTCAGTAAGTTCAGGAGCTTTTCTTCTGAGAACGGCTTTGATTCTAGCATTGAGTTCTCGGGGGCTAAAAGGTTTTGTAATGTAGTCATCCGCACCAACCTCTAAACCTTTGACTTTATCTAATTCATCACTTCGAGCTGTTAACATAATAATGGGGATAGATTTCGTTAAGGCATTACTACGTAATTTTCTTGCAAAATCTATACCTGTCATACCAGGTAACATCCAGTCGAGTAAGATAATATCAGGGATAGCCTGGTTAATAAGTTTTTCTGCATGTTCGGCACTTATAGCTCTTAATGGGTTGTAGCCCGCTTGAGAAATATTGAGGGCCAAAAGCTCAAGAATAGGTTCCTCGTCCTCAACAATCAGTATATTAGCTTTCATAATTTCTTTATAGTAATAGATTGGTTATGATCGTATGACATTAATATGACATTTTAATGACATTACCTAAATCATAAAGAATAAGGTTATTTTTTTTAAAATTCATTCTAGTATTGAATTATTAATTTTCGGAGAACGTATATGCAAAGCTTTTTTTCAAAAGAATACATCACTGCCAAAGCTTCATACAATCGGTGGTTAGTCCCACCCGCTGCATTAGCTATTCATCTTTCAATAGGTATGGCATATGGCTTCAGTGTTTTTTGGAAACCCTTAGGCAATATTTTAATTGGCGAGGACGCTAAGCCTTTAGCGTCCTGCTCTGCCGGGGCTTTAACTTTTGCAGATAAGTTTCATGGAACACTTCGGGCTTTAACTGCTACTGACTGTAATTGGACTCAATTTGATTTAGGGTGGATGTACACCTTATTTTTTGTCGTTTTAGGATGTTCTGCAGCTATTTGGGGGAGCTGGTTAGAGCGAGCTGGACCCAGAAAAGCAGGGCTTGTATCTTCGGTATGCTGGTGTGGCGGACTATTGATTTCTGCATTAGGAATTTACATGCATCAGCTTTGGATTATGTGGCTTGGAAGCGGTGTTATAGGCGGAATTGGACTAGGTTTAGGGTATATTTCCCCCGTTTCTACCTTAATTACATGGTTCCCGGATAAAAGGGGTATGGCAACTGGTATGGCGATTATGGGTTTTGGGGGAGGTGCAATGATTGGCTCCCCGCTTGCGACAATGCTTATGGCAAAATTTTCTATTGTTAATAACGGTATTATTCAGCCCGGAATTTGGCAAACTTTTGTTGTTTTGGCCATTATTTATAGTCTTTTTATGATTTCGGGTTCTTTAGGCTATAGAGTGCCTCCATCGGGATGGAAGCCATCCGGATGGATTCCTCCTAAGCATAAAAATAACAACATGATTTCAGTGAATCATGTCCATTTAAATAAGGCGCATAAAACACCGCAATTTTGGTTTTTGTGGATAGTACTTTGCATGAACGTCTCAGCAGGCATCGGTATTATTGGAGCAGCAGCACCCATGCTGCAAGAAACATTTGGCGGGGCTTTAATTGGCCATTCAGATTTGGACTTTGAAGATATTAAGAAAGACGAGTCTTTAATTACACTTGCAGCAGCTGTAGGTGCTGGATTTGTTGGATTAATTTCTTTGTTTAATATTTTTGGTCGTTTTTTCTGGGCTAGTATTTCAGATAGGTTAGGAAGAAAACTGACTTATATTCTATTTTTTACGCTTGGTATTTTGATGTATGTCTCAGCGTCCTATATGGCGGGATCAAAATCTTTAGCGTTTTTCGCAGCATGTTTTTGTATTATTGCTTCTATGTATGGTGGGGGATTTGCAACGATACCAGCCTATTTGGCGGATATTTTTGGTACTCAATTTGTGGGGGCAATTCACGGAAGAATTTTAACTGCTTGGTCAACTGCAGGAATATTAGGCCCTGTGATCGTAAATTATATGCATGATATGAGGGTGGAAGCGCAAGTTCCCTTCTCAGAGATTTATGCGCCTATTTTTTATATTTTAGCAGCCATGCTTGCTATAGGATTTATTGCAAATCTATTGGTGAGGCCTGTTGCTGAAAAATTCTATATGACAGATACAGAGTTATTAATCGAAAAAAAATTAGCACACGAAAAATTTATTTCGGAAAAAGAGGTTATTGGAAAAGTTGAAAAAACTCCACTTATTACCTTTCTTGTATGGGCAGCTGTTGGTATACCCATCTCTTATGGAATTTGGAGCACCATACAAAAGGCCTGGATATTATTTCAATAATTTATATAAAAGCTAAAGATAGCTCTCATATAAGTTAAAATTACTTTTTTATTTAAAAAGTAATTTAAAAGGATTTCGTGAATTGAGAGAGATCATAAAAAATTTAAATGGAGAATTATTCTCTATTGGTATTGTGATGTCAGAATTTAATCTGCATATTAGTGATGCTCTTCTCAAGGCATGTCATCACGAGCTTATTAACCTTGGCGTGAAAGATGATCACATCATATTAGCAAAAGTACCTGGCGCTTTAGAGAGCGCTCTAGCGCTAAAGAAGATGGCGCAATCAAAAAAATTTGATGCACTTATTGCAATAGGCGCTGTGATAAGGGGAGAGACTTTTCATTTCGAAGTTGTAGCGAACTACTCAGCAAAATCAATTCTGGATGTTCAATTAGAATTTAGTATACCAATTATTAATGCAATACTCACTACTGAAAATGTTGAACAAGCTATAGACCGGACTTCAGTCAAAGGCATAGAGGCAGCTCAAGCTGCCATACAAATGATATATTTATTAAAGTCAGTCTAATGTTAGAAGTTCAGCATAAAAAGAAAAAAAAGCTCGTAAATAATAGACGTAAATCTAGAGAGCTGGTAATGAAGAGTATTTATTGTGGCATTTTAAATCAGTTTGATATTAATCAAATTAAAAAAGATATCAAAGACGACCCTGACTACTTAAAGGCTGACGAAGTTTTTTATCACAATCTTTTTGATGGTGTAATGAGTAATATGGGTCAATTAAATACTGAAATTGCAAGCTTCATTGATCGACCTCCAGAAAAACTAAGCCCGATAGAGCATTCAATATTATATATTTCAATTTATGAGCTTACTTATGATGTCACAATTCCATATAAGGTAGCCATTAATGAAGGTGTTGAATTAGCTAAGATCTACGGAGGGATTGATGGTTATAAATATATCAATGGAGTTTTAGACAAAGTAGCTGCAAAAAGAAGACCATTAGAGTTTTCTAAAAGTTAGACTTGATGTGTTTTAATGCCCTCAGCATTTAATGTCAGATAACTTCCATGTTCATACCAATCACCTAAAACAATTCTTTGAATTTGATGTCCATCAAGATTAATTGAATGATACTTTGGCTTATGTGTATGACCATGAATAAAAAAATCTGGATAATTAAATTGAATAAGAATTCGATTTACTTCATCAGAATTAACATCCATGATTATCTCAGACTTATTTTTTTTATATAATTCACTTACTTTTCTAAGTTCATTTGCAATAAAGATTCGCTCAGAAAGAGATTTTTTTAGAAATTCATTTTTCCATACTTCATTTCTAATTTTACCTCTGAAAGATTGATATTCAATATCATCAATACAAAGATTATCTCCATGACTTAAAAGTATTTTCTTGCCATAAATTTCAGCAAGTGTTGGATCTTGCAAAAGAATAGCGCCAGTTTTTTTTTCGAAGGAAGATCCTATAAGAAAGTCTCTATTACCGTGCATTAAAAAAACTTTAATATGATGATCTGTTAATACTTTGATTGCCCTGATTATATTTTCATATTGATTTGAATCATCCCCTATCCAATATTCAAATAGATCACCAAGTATGTAGAGCGTATCTAATTGATTAGTTATTTTATTTAAAAAGTTTAAAAAATCATTAGTTATACTTGGACGACTCTCGCACAAGTGAATATCTGATACAAATATAGTTTGATTAGACAATATTAATCAATAGTGACATTAAGAATTCTTACCGCCTCAATAGGTACATTTTGATGGCCAGATACAGTTTTCGTTGCAACTTTTTGAATTTTATCTACAATGTCAGTACCTTCAGTCACTTTTCCAAAAACACAATAACCCCAACCATCTTGGCCTGGATAATTTAAAAAATCATTATTATTTACATTAATAAAGAATTGGCTTGAAGCTGAATCTGGGATTGAGGTTCTTGCCATAGCAATGGTATATTTAATGTTTTTAAGGCTATTGTTAGCTTCATTTTTAATAGGTTTATTAGTAGCTTTTTGTTTCATTGAAGCATCGAATCCACCACCCTGAATCATAAATCCATCTATAACTCTGTGGAAAATTGTTTCATTGTAATAGCCACTGTTAACGTAACTTAAAAAGTTTTCTACTGTAAGAGGTGCTTTTTCAGCGTCTAGTTCTAAAACGATATTACCTAAATTAGTTATGAGTGTAATCACTTAGATTCCTTTATTAAAATATTAATTTTTATATTTTGCATTGATGATCATGACGGGTCTAATAGGCACATCGGAAAACCCCCTGGAGTTACCTGTAGGTAATTGCCCAATTTTATAAACGATATTCATACCCTCTATGACTTTTCCGAAAACACAATACCCGTAACCATCTTGACCTGGGTAATTTAAAAAATTATTATCAACAAGATTAATAAAAAATTGTGCTGTTGCAGAATGGGGATCATTTGTTCGAGCCATTGCAATAGTTCCAGTAGTATTAACTAATCCATTATTAGATTCATTTACAATTGGAGATTCCGTTTTTTTTTCTGATATCTCTTTTGTAAATCCCCCTCCTTGAATCATAAAGTTTGGAATGACTCTGTGAAAGATAGTTTCATTAAAATGACCTTTATCAACATAGTATAAAAAATTACTCACAGTTTTTGGTGCTTTCTCCGGATAAAGTTCAATTTTAAAATTACCTTGATTGGTTTCAAATTCTACAATTGGATTCGCTGCGAAGGCCAGCGATGAAACCAAGAAAAAAAGAAATTTAATTAAATTAAGAGCTACCTTCATACAGAATTCTCCAGTCATTATTTTCATTAATCCAATACTGTCTCTTATTCATTTTATTATTAATAGAAGGACTTTTATAATCTTGTAAAAATTCTACTAAAACTATTTCATTTTCTATATTTGGATAATCAAAGAATGATATTTCAGATATATCAATAGAAACCTTTGGTTTTAGCGACTGAATAACCTTTTTTCTAAGAGCCCATGATTCAAAATTATCTTTTTTGCTAAAAAAGTTTTTTGAATAAAATTTTAAATAATTATCAGTATCTTGATCTTCCCAATTTTTTCTCCAAGTTTCCAATGTCTTTACAAGTGCAAGTTTTTTTTCTATTAAATTCTTATTGATAGACTCTAAATCTCTAAGTGAGTGAAAGGAAATGATGATAGGAATGTTATAATTTTCTAAAATTGATGATAACTTCATTAAATCAGGATTACTTAAAACAATGCACCCATCACTAGCTAGAGGCGCTCTACTGTATGTTTGCTTTGGTGTGCCATGAAGCCATATACCCGAACCCTTTCGTTTATTTTTTGTATCAATCTCATTTGGATAGCTAAGAGGATAGGCTCTACCCCCATAAAAATCTGATAATGATTCTTTAATTTTTTTCCCTATAAAGTAGACACCTATGGGCGTTTTTTTATCGCCTTCGTATTGTTTACCAAAACCATTTTTGCCTATAGAAATATAATAATCATCTGTGTAGGAAATTTTGCCATTAATATTTTCATATAAATAAAGTCGAGAGCTAATTACGTCTACATAAAAAAGATACCTATCTTTTTCACTTAGCTGCGCAAAAATTTTTGGCTCATTTTGTAGATTTAGATTATTAAGATATCTTTCAATTCTGACTTTTGCTTCATTTTTAAAATTTTCAATTTCCTCTTTTTTCCCCCCTAGATACTCATCTCCAATACCATTAATTTGCTTTGTGTGCGCTAAAAGTAAATCGCCTTGAATAAGATAAGCTAATTTAAAATTGGGTGTTTTTTTGATGAGGTTGTCAATAGTTTCTAGTGCTTTATCTAACTTACCCTCAGAAATTTCGACTAAAGATTTCACAAGCATTTGCTCAGGTGATTCATAAACTAAGTCAGTAGTGTTGATATCTTCATTTAAGGCAAATTCTTCTTTGCTTAAAGCTTGAGAAATATTAAAAAAAAGTGCAAGAATTAAGATAAAGTGTGATTCTATTTTTCGGAATTTTTTGATTAAAGTACCCATCAATTATTAGTTACCAGAATATTCTTGCTCAATAAACCAATAGGGGCCATCTTTTCTTAAAAGAAGAGTTTTTCTTGATAATTGACTTAATTTATTTGTTGTATAGTTTTGTTTAAAAGTTACCTGAGCAAAGCTATCGCCTTTTCTTGTGATCTTTAGGTCAGATATTTCTATAGAGATTGAAGCCTTTCCTAAAATTTTATTTCGTCTTGAATCTTGCCAGTCAGAATATCCCTCTCCGTTCGGTGTTTTGAAGCTAGAAGAATATTTAGCTAGGTAAGCATTAATATTTTTTGTTGACCAAGCTTCAGCCCAATCTAGAATGAAATTATTAATTTCTGATTCACCTTTATTTAGTATATTACTTTTATTAGAGGGTGTTTCTTGCGGTAAATTTTTTAGTGGTTGTGAATTCAGAGCTATATCTGCAGGTTTTGGGACAGGATTTGTTGGCGTTACATGATCTATTATAGGCTTCTTATTGGTATCATTATTAGTAGCTATTTGAACAGGGGTTGAAATAGGAGTGGCTGGTACTTTAATATCACTTTCAATAAAGAGCTTTTTAATGAGAGATAATTTTGTTTTAGCTTGCATATTGGTTTTATCAATTTCTAAAGCTTTGTTATAGGCAACTGTGGCACGCTTTGTATAAAGATCACCTAAGTTGATAAGTGCGGTTGCATAACTAGGGTGAGTTTTAATAGCTGATTCAAGAGATTTTTGAGCCTTATCATACTCACCTAATTCAGCATAGAGTACCGCTAAGTTATTAAATGGCTCTGGTAGATTTGGGTGTTTTTCAGTAAGGTAGGTAAATGCCTGCACAGCCTCGTTATATTTTCCAAGCTCTGCATTTATAACCCCTTTAATAAAGATTACCTGAGGATCACTGGGGTTGATTTTAAGATATTTGTCTATATATTGAGCAGCTTTCTCTTTTTCGCCCTTTTCAATCAGTTGCATGATTGATTTTAAATCGTCAGCTGCATAAATTTTATTTACAATAAAAAAAATATATAAAAAAGTAAACAGTAAAAAACCTTTTAAATTCCTCATATTAGAATATTTGATTTTTTGAGACATGGTATGATTTACCCTAATAAATTTAGCTTAATTCTACCAAATAGCACATTTATCATCTATATGTTATTTATATACAAGATCTCAACTATCCATGTGTTTTTCTTGAACTTACAAGCATATTTGCAATGATTAAAATCTTTAACACTCTTTCAAAAAAAAAGGAGATATTTAAGTCTATTCAAAAAGGACAAGTGAGTATCTACGTATGTGGTATGACAGTCTATGATTTTTGCCATATAGGGCATGCGCGCGTGATGGTAATTTTTGACGTGGTAAGGCGGTGGTTAGATTTTTCAGGATATAAAGTAAATTACGTAAGAAATATAACTGATATAGATGACAAGATTATTGCTCGATCCATTCAAAACAATGAATCTATACAAAGCCTAACGCAAAGATATATAGATGAAATGAATACTGATGCTAAATCGCTTGGAGTTATAAGTCCATCAAGAGAGCCAAAAGCAACAGAGCATATCAAAGATATGCTTTCTATTATTCAGATATTGATTGAAAAGCAACATGCTTATATTGCTAAAAATGGAGATATTTTTTATTCAGTAAGATCTTTTAGTGAGTATGGAAAATTATCAGGTAAATCAATTGAGGATTTGCGCGCAGGTGAAAGGGTTGATATTGATCAAAATAAGCATGATGAATTAGATTTTGTTTTGTGGAAGTCTGCAAAACCTAATGAGCCTAATTGGGACTCACCCTGGGGAAGAGGTAGGCCAGGTTGGCATATTGAATGTTCAGCTATGAGTTCTCATTACCTTGGACATCATTTTGATATTCATGGGGGCGGACAAGACCTTCAATTTCCTCATCATGAAAATGAAATAGCTCAATCCGAAGCTGCTTATGAATGCAAGATGGCTAATTATTGGATGCATAACGGTTTTGTAAGAGTTGATGATGAGAAGATGTCTAAGTCTTTAGGGAATTTTTTTACTATAAGAATGGTACTTGAACAATTTGATCCAGAAGTGGTTAGATTTTTTATTTTAAGAGCTCATTATCGAAGCCCTTTAAATTATTCAAATGCACATCTTGATGATGCAAAATTAGCATTACAAAGATTATATGTGACTTTGAGAGGATTTAAGATTGAGAATCTTGAAGTGGATTGGAGTCATCCATTAGCGCTTAAATTTAGAGAAGCTATGGATGATGACTTTAATTCATCAGAAGCTATCTCTGTTTTATTTGAATTAGCAAATGAAATTAATAAAAATAAATCCAGCACACTTGCCAATATGCTTAAAAGTCTTGGGAAGATCATTGGTCTTCTTGAGAGAGACCCAGAAATTTTTCTAAAGGGTGACAAAAAAATTTCTCTTGATATTAATGCATTAATATCTCAAAGAAATGAAGCAAAAGCTAATAAGGATTTTAAGGAAGCAGATCGTATTAGATCTTTATTACTTGAACATGCTGTTGTTTTAGAAGATACGCCGCAGGGTACCATTTGGAGAAAAGAATAGGCTATGCCAGTTAATCTTAAACCACTTACTATCGATTCTATATTTCCTATCAAAGGCATATCACTTGGCAGTGCTAAAGCAAATATTAAAAAACCTAATCGTAAAGATTTACTGTTAATAACTATCGCAAAAGGTTCGAAAGTTTCTGGTGTATTTACGCAAAATGCATTTTGTGCAGCACCAGTTCTTCTTTGTCAAGAGCATTTAAAAAATACCTCTGGAATTCGAGCACTCATTATTAATACAGGGTTCGCTAATGCCGGTACTGGTGAAGAAGGTATCTTAATGGCTAAAGAAACATGTCAAGCTGTTAGCGCAATTCTTAAAATCAAATCAGAGCAAGTTTTACCATTTTCAACAGGCGTCATTTTAGAAAGTTTGCCTATTGATAAAATTCGAAATGGATTGTCAGACACATTAAAAAATTTAGATCCAACTAATTGGATAGATGCAGCAGAAGCTATTATGACAACCGATATTCTGCCAAAGGCTGAGTCAAGAAAAATAAAAATTCAAGATAAAGAAGTTTTTATTACAGGTATAAGTAAAGGCTCTGGCATGATTCATCCAAATATGGCAACCATGCTTTCATTTATTGCAACAGATGCTTCTATCAATCAAAGCTTGCTGGATAAAATGCTCAAAGAAGTGACACAGCAATCATTTAATTGCATTACTGTAGATGGTGATACGTCTACCAATGATTCATTTATTCTTATTGCAACAGGGCAAGCAGGGCATCATGAAATCAATCACGAAGGCAAAGACTATGAGATTCTTAAAGATGCTATTCTTGAGGTTGCCATTAAACTAGCGCAGGCTATTGTGAGAGATGGTGAAGGTGCTACAAAATTTATTACCATCCAAGTAGAATCTGGCCTTAATAATATTGAGTGCAAAAAAGTAGGCTTTGCTATAGCACATTCACCTTTGGTTAAAACAGCTTTCTTTGCATCAGATCCAAATCTAGGAAGAATATTGGCTGCTATTGGCAAAGCTGGTATTGAATCACTTGATATTACAAAAATACAATTATTTTTAGGAAATATTTTAGTGTCAGAAAAAGGCAGTCGCGCCTTTTCTTATAACGAGGCCCAAGGTCAGGAAGTCATGAGACATCCTGAAATTAGTATGCGAATACTTCTTAATCGAGGTAAGGCAAAGGTAACGATATGGACATGCGATTTTTCTTATGACTATGTAAAAATAAATGCCGATTATCGTACTTAAATTGTGAATACCGTCCGCGCAGTGGCAGCTGTGATCCAAAGACATGATGGATTTCTTCTTATGGCTCAAAGACCTCCTGGACGAGGGTGGGATGGTTGGTGGGAATTTCCGGGTGGTAAAATTGAAATAAATGAATCTCCCTTTGATGCCCTCCAGAGAGAGCTTCGGGAAGAAATTGATATTTCTGCAAATCATGCAACTCTTTGGTTTGAGCGAAATTATATTTATCCAGATAAAAAAGTTTATATTTACTTTTTTAAAGTCACTGATTGGGTTGGTGAAATCAAATCATGCGAAAATCAATTATTAGATTGGCAAAATCCATCTCATGTATCTGTCACTCCAATACTACCTACTAATTTGTTTGTATTGAAATCAATTTTACTTCCATCGATTTATGCGATTACTAATATTAAAGAGATGGGTGAAGCTTTATTTTTTGAGCGATTAAAAATTAAATTAGATCAGGGTATCAAGATGATACAGGTGAGAGAGAAAAATTTACCATATCAAGATTTAAAAAAAATAGCGCAAAAGATTATAGATATCTCGAAACCCTACCAAGCAAAAGTTGTGATAAATGAAAGCGAAGAGCTTGCATTAGATATTGGTGCAGATGGTGTTCATTATCCATTCCATTGTTTAATGAAATTAAAAGCTCGCCCAGAATTTTCGATATGTGGCTCTTCTTGCCATAATCTCGAAGAGCTTATAATTGCTCAAGACTTAAATATGTCATTTGCAGTGCTTTCTCCCGTCCAAAAAACTGAATCACATCCACTTCTTGATCCGATAGGGTGGGAATTTTTTAGTGAATGTACAAATAAATTAGATATACCAATTTATGCCCTAGGCGGACTTAGTCAAGAGAGTCTTGCCACATCTTGGCAATATGGCGGACATGGTATTGCGATGCAAAGATCTATTTGGTAAAAAGACTATTGGATAACTGCATCAATTGATTTATCAAAAGACTGATTTTTTTTATCTTTAAAATGAAGTATAAGTTTAACTTTTTGACCAGGTTTAAGCGGACCTTTAAAGTCCATGAGCATTAAGTGACTGCCACCAGATTTAAATTTAAATGTCTTGCCATGATCAATTTTGATCTCATGGGCCATGCGCATTTTCATGATGCCTTTTTCAACTATAGTATTGTGCATCTCGATCGTTTTGATTTTTGGAGAAGTTACTGAAGTCAGTATCAAATCTTCTTGGCTTGTGATAGTCATATAAGCAACACTCATATCATGACCTTCTTCAGTAGCACTTACCCATGCATTTTCTATCTTAATATCTAGTTCTGCATATGCACCTAATGATATCAAAAGCGATATAACAAACAGCATAAATTTTAATAATTTCATGATGATAGCCCTTAAAAAAAGTTTTAGATAACATCTTCATTTAAATCTTGAGGGTAAATTTCAACTGGAATTTTATAGTTTTCATTAGCCCATTGACCCAAATCAATTTTACGGCATCGTTCCGAACAAAAGGGCCTAAAAGTATTAGATAAGCTGTATTCGTTTTTCTGATTACATTGGGGGCAGTTTATAAAAGTAATCTTTGCACTCATAACCAACAAACACTCAACTTAAATTCGAGATTTAATTTAGAAGACTCTTTTTTCGCTTTTTCATTGAGCTGATTAAAGAAAATATTGATCGTATACTTATTAGAGCTAATTTCAGGGTAAATATTTAAATCCTCTTCAAACTCAAGTCTGATGAGATCAAACGTCTTTAGAGGGTCAATCTTTTGTTGATATTTTCCCTCTTTTGCTTTAGCTGATATTTTAAAGCATTGATTTCGTAATATTAATAGAATAATAGACGAAGCATCTTGAAATATCATAAGCTCTTGCGCCCAAGATTTAAAATCTTGTAATTTAGATTTTCTTTTTTTTGAAGTTATCCAGTTTTGGAAGCTTGGGAAATCTACATTTAATAGACCACCTGGAGAACTAATTCTTTTCTTTATTTCCTCTAGAAATAAATTATTATTAAAATTAAACCCAGGCTTTACATCTATATTTTCTAATTTTTTTCGAGCCATTTTTATTAGCGAAATGAATTCTTTTGGATCAAGTTGACCTTCTTTTAATTCTTGATGATCTAAGAAGATTATTTGTTTCTTCTCTTGCCTCTCAAGCTCTTGAAGAAAATCGATTTTTACATCTGATCTAGAGACAAGTTGCACTATTTCAAAAAGTGTTATAAAACAACCAAATTCAAAATAGTCGTGTGTATTTTTTAATTGGTGTTCAAATTTTTGATAGATCTCTTCTATACGAAGTAACCTTCGAACACGCTCATTAAGTGGGAATTCAAATATGTTCATAAACATATTATCAGGTTGATTTTATTTAACAGCAACTAAATTTAAATATTTTTTATGTAATATATGAATATCTTTTGAGAATTTTTCTAATGATCCATCATTAATAACTACATCATCTCCCATTCTGATGCGACTATCACGATCAATTTGTTGGTCGATGATATTTTGAATGGAAGAGGTGCTAATACTATCTCTTTTTTTAACGCGTTCAATTTGATTATTTATCTCACAGTCAATAACAAGCGATCTTGAAATGAGACTTTTATATTGGTTCGTCTCAAATAGAAGGGGTATGTCAATCACCACATATGGTTCAGATAATAAAGTATTTAATTTTTTCTTAACTTCTTTTAAAATTTTTGGGTGAAGAATCTTTTCAAGATTTATTTTTTTATCTTTATCTGAAAAAATAATTTCCCTTAATTTTTTTCGATCTAATCGGTTATCTTTATCAAACAAAGTATTTCCAAAAATAAATTTAATTTCTTCTATAGCCTCATGGTTTGTATCTGTAATTTCTTTTGAAATTTTATCAAGATCAATGATTTTAATATTTAAAGATGCAAATATTTTCAGTGCTTCACTTTTGCCTGATCCAATTCCACCAGTCATCCCGATAATAAGCATCATTTCCCTTAATTTTTTTAAATATTATGTATAAGTTCACTTGAAATTATAGAATTAATCACCATTTATTGATTATGAATGATTTAAAATATGACATATGAGTGAATTGCAGAATACATTAAAAAACCTAACTCCATCAGAGGATCAGTCGGCTTGGGGTGATCTTGTGGTTTGTCGAGTTCAAGTAGATTTATCCAATTGGCTTTCACAGCTCGCAGGGGGCAATAATTGGCAGGTATACTCTGAATCCGAATATGATCATGCTATTAGCTTTATGTTTCGACAGGGCAAGAAGGAAGCTGAAGTGACATTATTTAACAATGGATATGCACAAGTCGATTTAGACGGTAAATCGATTTTTGATGGATCTATCACTTCAGGTACAAATAAATGTGCACATTTTAGTTATTACCGAGCTGACAATGGTGAACCAATTCTTTTAAATTAATAATCTCTCGATATTACAAATTGAGTAAGTGCTAATAATGCATCTTTATAAATCGAAGATGAAATATGTTGAATCAGTTCCCCCCCCTTTTCTATTTCTTCTTTTGCAAGTTGTCTTACATAATCTAATGCTTTAGTATCTTTAACAGCATCTAATACCCCCTCTAATTCTATTAAGCCGCCATTTTCAATGGCAGCCCTGATAATTTTTTTTTGTTGGTCACCCCCCTTTCTCATTGCATATAAAAGAGGTAGCGTAGGCTTGCCTTCAGCCAGATCGTTACCTAGATTTTTTCCTATCTCGTCAGGATGACCAGATAAATCAAGAACATCATCAATGAGTTGAAAAGCGACGCCCATATGTTTTCCGAACTGAGCAAGAGACCTGATGTCAGCTTCATTAGCTCCGCCTATAATGGCACCAAGCTCAGCTGAAGATTCAAATAATTTGGCAGTTTTATAGTAAACAACTTTTAAATAATCCTCGTCTTCAATAGAAGCATTGTGAATATTTAAGAGCTGTAAGACTTCACCCTCGGCAATTGTATTTGTTGTATTGGCTAAAACTTCCATGACTCTCATATGATTGATTTTTACCATCATTTGAAATGCTCTGGAGTAAATAAAATCTCCCACCAAAACGCTCGCAGCATTTCCAAAAATGGCATTAGCTGTTTTGTGGTGTCTTCGTTTTGTTGATTGATCTACAACATCATCGTGAAGAAGGGTTGCTGTATGAATAAATTCAATGACTGCGGCTAATATATGGTGCTCCTTTTGAATAGAGCCAAATAGACCTCCAACTAAGATTAAGGTGCTTGGCCTGAGGCGTTTACCACCCCCTTGAATAATATGACCCGCGACTTGATTAACGAGAGGTACTTCGGAGTGAAGAGACGCGCGAATAACTTCATTTACAGTCAGTAAATCGTTTTTAATTGGGGATAAAATGCTACTAAGGATCACAAAAACAAGGCTTTAGGATTATTAAAGCTATATTTTAACATAGCCTACTTTATGTCTTTGAAAGACAAAAAATCTTTATCTTTACCGTTGAAGAGTTTGCCTAACAGGCCTAATTTAAGTATAATTCGCGGTTCTTTAGGGTTGTTAAAGTTTAAGGTTTTATTATGTATGCAGTAATCAAAACAGGTGGTAAGCAATATCGTGTAAATCAAGGCGATAAGCTTAAAATTGAAAAAATAGTAGGTGATGTAGGCGCAAATGTTGTTCTTGATAAAATTTTAACAGTCGTAGATGGTGATAATGTGACTATTGGCTCTCCTATTGTAAGAGGGGCTAGCGTTTCAGCAATTGTTCTAAGCCACGGACGTCATGATAAAGTGAGAATTTTTAAAATGCGTCGTAGAAAACACTATCGTAAATCTCAAGGCCATAGACAAAGCTTTACCGAGATTCAAATTGATAAAATATCAGCTAAATAATTGAAGGATTAATCAATCATGGCACATAAAAAAGCAGGAGGAAGTTCAAGAAACGGTCGTGACTCTCAAGCTAAACGTTTAGGGGTAAAGGCTTTCGGTGAGCAAGTAGTCTCAGCTGGCAGCATTATTGTTCGCCAACGTGGCACCAAGATGCATCCTGGCGTGAATGTAGGTATGGGTAAAGATCATACTCTTTTTGCAAAGGCTGATGGTAAGGTAACCTTCACCATCAAGGGCGAATTAAAACGTAAAACCGTTAATATTGTTCCAGTCTGAGCAATTCTCATTTTCTACAAAGCCCTGTCAGTTGATAGGGCTTTTTTATTTGGTAAATTGATATTATGAAATTTATAGACGAAGCAACTATTAAGATTTATGCAGGCGATGGTGGTAATGGCATTGCAACATTTCGTCGCGAAAAATTTGAACCTATGGGCGGCCCTAATGGTGGAGACGGTGGCCGCGGGGGCTCTATATTTTTTGAAGCTGATCAAAATTTAAATACACTTGTCGATTACCGTTTTACCCGAACTTTAAAAGCTCAAAGAGGAGAGAATGGACGAAGTGCCGAATGCTACGGGGCTAAGGGGGAAGATTTAATATTAAAAGTGCCTGTGGGGACACTGATTTCAGATAAAGCGACTGGGGAAAGCTATGCTGATTTAAGCCAACATGGAAATAGGGAGCTTTTAGCCAGAGGAGGTAAAGGTGGTTTAGGCAATATTCATTTTAAATCTAGCATTAATCGAGCCCCACGACAATTTACGAAGGGCGAGCCTGGAGAGGAGTTTGAGCTTTATCTTGAGCTTAAAGTATTAGCTGATGTTGGTCTTTTAGGTATGCCAAATGCTGGTAAATCTACTTTTATAAGATCTGTATCAGCTGCGAAACCTAAAGTAGCGGACTATCCTTTTACAACATTGCATCCTAATTTGGGCGTGGTGCGGGTGGGGGAGAATCAAAGTTTTGTGATTGCCGACATTCCAGGATTGATTGAAGGTGCCTCAGAGGGGGCTGGCTTGGGACATCAATTTTTAAGACATCTTACGAGAACTACATTACTCTTACATTTAGTTGATATTGCTCCCTTTGACCCAGGGATCAGTCCGGCGGATGAGGCTCGCGCTATTGTGAATGAGTTAAAGAAATATGACGAAGTCTTGTACCAAAAACCACGTTGGTTGGTATTAAATAAAATTGATATGGTGGAAGACGTCGCAAATACCATAAAAACATTTATAAAATCTTTTGGTTGGATAGGCCCTGTGTATTCAATTTCTGCTATTAAAGGGGTTGGTTGTAAAGAACTTTCATATGACATCATGACTTTTATAGAAAAAAATAAAAAAATTCAAAATGAAATCATTATTAACGAATAGCCACCGCATTATTATTAAAGTGGGCTCCAGTCTGGTCACTAATGATGGGAAGGGCTTAGATCAAAGAGCTATTGCTTCCTGGGTGGAGCAGATTGCTTACCTTATTAAATCAGGTAAAGAAATTGTTTTGGTAACAAGTGGTGCTGTGGCTGAAGGAATGCAAAGACTAGGATGGAAAGTTAGACCGACTTTAATTAATGAATTACAAGCCGCTGCTGCTATAGGTCAAATGGGGTTGGTTCAAATTTATGAAAAGAATTTTTCAAATCACGCATTAAAAGCCGCGCAGATTTTATTAACGCATGATGATCTTGCTGACAGAAAAAGATATCTCAATGCGCGCTCTACATTAAATACACTTTTAGAACTTAAAGTGATTCCAATTATTAATGAAAACGATACTGTAGTAACAGATGAAATTCGTTTTGGTGATAACGATACGCTAGCTTCATTAGTCGCTAATCTTATTGAAGCAGATCTTTTAGTTATTTTGACAGACCAACCAGGATTATTTTCTGCCGACCCTAGAAAAAATAAAGAAGCTAAACTTATACATCATGCTATTGCAGGAGACTTGTCTCTTGAAGCCATGGCAGGAGATGCTGGAACTGCTTTAGGTACCGGGGGTATGTTGACTAAAGTTTTAGCAGCTAAGCGTGCATCCAGAAGTGGCGCCCATACAATTATTGTATCTGGCAAAGAGGAAAATGTTTTAATTCGATTGTGCCAAGGTGAGGTGATAGGCACTCATTTAGAAAGTAAACAATTAAAAGTTGCAGCAAGAAAACAATGGCTTGCTGATCATTTACAATTAAGAGGTAAATTAGTTTTAGATGATGGCGCTGTTGAAGCTCTAAAAAAAGAAGGTAAAAGTTTACTTCCTATTGGCGTGACTAAAGTCGAAGGAGATTTTGATCGAGGCGAAGTGGTACTTTGTTTGGATCTGAAAGGGCGGGAGATTGCGCGCGGACTCATTAATTATAATGCAACTGAAACAAAAAAAATTATGGGTAAATCGACTAATTCAATAGAAAATATATTAGGTTATATTGATCAACCTTCTTTAATTCATCGAGATAATTTGATTTTACTTTAAGATTTTTAAAGGAAACTTTACATGGTAGAAAATAAAAAACTTGTAGCTATCATCATGGGGTCAGATAGCGATTGGCCGGTAATGAAATTTGCAGCACAAATGCTTGCAGATTTTGAAGTACCCTACGAAGCAAAAGTTATTTCTGCTCATCGAACCCCAGACCTTATGTTCAAATTTGCTGAGCACGCTGCCAAAGAAGGTTATCAAATTATTATTGCAGGTGCAGGAGGTGCAGCTCATTTACCAGGTATGGTTGCCTCTAAAACAACTCTACCTGTTTTAGGTGTACCTATTCCCTCTAAGCATCTTCAGGGCCAGGATTCTTTATTATCTATTGTTCAAATGCCAAGAGGTATCCCTGTAGCAACGTTTGCAATTGGGGAGGCAGGTGCTGCGAATGCGGGCCTCTTTGCAGTATCTGTTTTAGCACATGAAAATAAAGTATTAGCCAAAAAGCTCGAGGCCTTTAGAGAGGGGCAAGCAAAAAAAGTGAAAGACATGAATTTATCGGAGAAGCCTTGAGTCAAAGAGATCAACCGCTTTTACCTCCAACAATGCTTGGTATTCTTGGAGGCGGTCAATTAGGCCGTTTCTTTGTCATTGCAGCTCATGAGATGGGCTATAAGGTTACAGTTTTAGACCCCGATCCAAATAGTCCCGCAGGAGCAATGGCAGATATTCATTTATGCAAGGCCTTCGATGATTCCGCCGCATTAGAAGTAATAACCAATACATGCAAAGCCGTGACTACGGAATTTGAAAATGTATCTGCAGATAGTATGGAATTCTTATCAAAATATATATATGTCAGCCCATCCGCAGAATCTATAAGAATTGCTCAATACCGTGTGCTCGAAAAAACTTTTTTAAAAGAGTCAAAGCTTCCTATAGGCCCTTTTGAGATTATTCTAGAAGATAAGGATATTCCTCCAGACACTTCTTCCATTTATCCTGGTATTTTAAAAATTGCACGCTTTGGATATGACGGCAAAGGCCAGGCAAGAGTATCTTCTCAAAAAGAAGCTATAGATGCTTTTCAGCAATTCTCAAAACAAGAATGCGTTTTAGAAAAAATACTTCCTTTAGATATGGAAGTTTCTTTAGTTTTGGCACGAGATCAAAAAGGGCACATCAAGACATTTAATGTTTCAGAGAATATTCATACTAATGGTATTCTTGATGTATCCATTGTCCCAGCGCGTTCAACTAGTGCGATCAATGGTCTCATAAATCAGCTTGCAAAATCCTTAGCCGAAGCACTCAATTATGTTGGAGTTTTAGGGGTTGAGTTTTTTATTAGTGAAGGCAAAGTATTTGTAAATGAAATTGCCCCTAGACCACATAATTCTGGGCATTACACTATAGATGCCTCTGAGACGAATCAGTTTGAGCAGCAAGTAAGAGTATTAGCAGGTCTTCCACTTGGAAACTCGAGACTTCATTCATCTGCTGTTATGGTTAATCTTTTAGGCGATGTCTGGACAAATAGCAAAGAAAGAGAACCTAACTGGGATAAGGTTTTAAAAGAACCTGGTTTAAAAATGCATCTTTATGGAAAACATGAGGCAAGACCAGGCCGCAAAATGGGACACTTTACAGTAATAGATGAGAACGTCGATATAGCCTTTCAAAAGGCTATGGAATTAAGAAAACTTTTAGGAATCGCTTAATATCAAAGAGAGTCTCTCTAAGATATTAAGCCATTGATTTAATCGCTGAGTTTAAGCGTTGTTTATGACGTGAAGCTTTATTCTTATGAATAATCTTTTTGTCAGCAATGCGGTCGATCAGTGAAACATTTTCTTGAAAAGATGTTTTTGCAGCTGCTTTATCACCTGATTGAATTGCTTTTAGAATCTTTTTAATTGCAGTTCGCAAAGTTGATCGCAAGCTTGCATTGTGAGCTCGTTGCTTCATAGCTTGGCGGGCACGTTTTCTAGCTTGCGCAGTATTTGCCATTTTTATCCTTAAATTAAGTATCTTTAGTATTACAAAGGCAAGAATTTTAGCGATATTTGCGGTTTTATACAAGATATAACGCTCTTTTCAAACCTAAATTTTAGCGATACCTTCTCGATGTTCTGGGCTAATCAATATTTTTCTTGGAAACCTTGATAAAACGACCTCCATGCTAAAATCTTTGTAATTTAGTGACACTTAAATAGATAAATTTAATGAATCTTCTAAAAGCACTCGCAACTGTCGCAAGTATGACTTTCGTATCAAGAATTTTAGGTTTTGTGAGGGATAGTTTAATCGCTAGAACCTTCGGTGCAGGCATGGCTACAGATGCCTTCTTTGTAGCCTTTAAAATCCCCAATTTATTAAGACGTATTTCCGCTGAAGGGGCTTTTTCTCAAGCTTTTGTCCCTATTCTTGCTGAATATAAAAATAAGCGAAGTTATGAAGCAACACATCTTTTGATTAATCATGTGTGTTCATTATTAAGTCTTTTTCTTATCGGTATTTCTTTTTTGGGCATTTTTGCAGCACCTTGGCTTGTCTATATTAGCGCGCCTGGATTTATAGAGTATTCAGAAAAATTTAAGCTTACTGTTGATTTACTTAGAGTCACATTTCCTTACATCTTTTTTATCTCTTTAGTATCGATGGCGGGAGGTATTCTTAATACATTTAACAAATTTTTAGTGCCAGCTTTTACCCCTGTATGGCTTAATTTATCTTTTATTTTTGCAATATTATTTTTTGCAGATTATTTTGATCGACCTATCTTTGTATTAGCTTGGGCGGTATTTGTTGGAGGTATCCTTCAGTTAATTTTTCAGATTCCTTTTTTAAAAGAAATTGGGTTTATTCCCAAATATAAATTAGATTTTAAAGATGAAGGTGTCTGGCGCATTATTAAACTTATGGGACCCGCTGTTTTTGGTGTATCTATTGCGCAGCTATCTCTGCTTATTAATACTATCTTCGCATCCTTTCTTGAGACTGGAAGTATTTCATGGCTTTATTATGCTGATCGACTCATGGAGTTTCCAGCAGGCGTTTTAGGTGTAGCACTGGGCACGATTCTACTTCCAAGTCTTTCGAAATCTTTTTCAGGCAAAGATCAAAAGGAATACTCAGGCTTTCTTGATTGGGGGCTACGACTGACTTTTATTCTTGCAGCGCCTGCGGCTATTGCATTGGCTGTGTTATCTCTCCCTTTAATTGCAACCTTATTTCACTATGGCGCTTTTAATACGCATGACGTATTGATGACCCAACAAGCTACCATTGCATACAGTTTTGGACTGATGGGCCTCATCATGATTAAAGTATTAGCGCCTGGATTTTATGCAAGACAGAATATTAAAACGCCGGTCAAAATTGCACTATTTACTTTATTCTCGACACAGTTCATGAATATGATATTTATTGGACAGTTTAAACATGCAGGTTTGGCTCTAGCGATTGGTTTGGGAGCGTGCCTAAATGCAAGTCTTCTTTATTATCATTTAAGAAAAGGTAATTACTACAAACCACATGCGGGATGGGGGCAGTTTTTAATAAAACTTTTTGTGGCTTTAGTTTTAATGGGCCTCACTTTGTTTTACTTAAAAGGAGATTCAACGCTTTGGCTTGAGTATTCTATTTCAAAAAGATTGATTTACTTAGTGATGCTTATTCTTGCCGGGTCTGTTGTTTACTTTGGTTCACTATGGATGATGGGATTAAGACTTCAATCATTCATTCGAAGAGCTATTTAAGTTTTTGTGATGCAAGTCTTTCGCCATTTTCCACTAAGTTTAGAAACGCCTATTGGTCTGACTATTGGCAATTTTGATGGAGTGCATATAGGCCATCAAGCGCTTATTCAAAAACTTATAGAGGAATCTATAAGAAGAAAAATTACACCATCGGTGATGACTTTTGAACCACATCCTAAAGAATTCTTTATACCCGAAAACGCACCTACTCGACTGACGAGCTTAAGAGAAAAGCTAGAGTTTTTTTTAAGTTGTGGCGTTCAAAATGTTTTTGTATGTGCCTTTAATAAAAATTTTGCAGGTATTTCTAGTGAAGTGTTTATGCATCAAATATTAAAAGAGCAATTAAAAACAGAAATCATCATCGTAGGAGATGATTTCCGTTTTGGAGCGCAGCGACTAGCTGGCATAAAAGACTTAAGAAAAAGTGGATTTGAATTATTCGAAATTCCAGAAATTAATGTGAAAGGTAAGCGCGTGTCAAGTTCAACAATTAGAGAAGCCCTCAATGAGGGCCGGATTAAGTCAGTCACTGCATTCTTAGGAAGGCCTTACACGATAAGTGGAAAAGTGGTTGAAGGTGACAAGCGTGGAAGGCAAATGGGCTTCCCAACTGCCAATATTCATATGAAGCATACGAGACCGGCGCTAACAGGTGTATATGCGGTAAAATTAGGAAATAGAAATGGTGTTGCTAATCTTGGAATCAGACCCACAGTTGCAGGCATCCCAAAACTTTTACTAGAAGTTCATTTGCTTAATTTCAATGAAAACATTTACGGACAGCATGTTCAGGTTACTTTCATGGAGAAGATTAGAGATGAAATGAAATTTGAAAATATTAATGCACTCATTGAACAAATTAAAAAAGATGTTGTGTGCGCAACACATTATTTTGAAAAATAAAATATATGACCGAAGAAAATAAATATCAATTAAATTTGCCAGACACGCCATTTCCCATGCGAGGTGATCTTGCTAAGCGAGAGCCTCTTTGGGTAAAGCGCTGGCAGGAACTTAAGCTTTATCAAAAAATTAGACAAAAAAGAAAAGGTGCTAAAAAATTCATTCTGCATGATGGCCCTCCGTATGCAAACGGTGATATTCATATTGGACATGCTGTTAATAAAATATTAAAAGATATTATTGTAAAATCAAAAACCTTATCTGGGTTCGATGCGCCATATGTTCCAGGATGGGATTGTCATGGACTTCCGATTGAGCTTGTTGTGGAAAAATTGCATGGCAAAAATATTGACCCTAAAAAATTTAGAGAACTATGTCGAGAATATGCTGCAACACAAGTTGAAAAACAAAAAAATGATTTTATACGTTTAGGCGTATTGGGAGACTGGAATCAACCTTACCTCACGATGAATTTTGAAACCGAAGCCGATATCATGAGATCACTTGGACATATCCATCAAAATGGCTATCTCTATCAAGGAAGTAAGCCTGTGCATTGGTGTGTCGATTGTGGTTCTGCATTAGCGGAGGCTGAAGTGGAGTATGAAGATAAAACTTCACTTACAATTGATGTTGGTTTTAAAGTTATAGATAGTGATACTTTAAAAAAGATATTCAAGATCAATGAAGTAAAAAATACATTCGCAGTTATTTGGACAACGACACCTTGGACACTACCAGCAAACCAGGCTGTGTGCGTTCATCCTGAATTAAATTACGGTTTATATAGTACTGAAAAAGGTAATATTATCCTCGCAGAAGATTTGGCTGAAAAAAATCTTACGCATTATGGCTTTGAGTCTTTTAAGAAATTAGCCTCATGTAAAGGTCAAGCTTTAGAGCATCTCCAACTCAGCCACCCTTTTTATAAAAAAAATGTACCTATCATATGTGGCGACCACGTCACTCTAGAAGCTGGAACTGGGCTAGTTCATGCGGCACCTGCACATGGGCTAGAGGACTATGCGGTTGGTATGCAATATCAATTATCTGTAGATAATCCAGTCAACGAAGAAGGAAAGTTTTATTCCTTTGTGGAGCAGTTTGCAGGTGAAAGTATTTGGGAGGTCAATAAAAAAATCATTGAAACATTAGACGCGAATCAATGCTTATTTGCTTCTAAGAAATTATCACATAGCTACCCACATTGTTGGCGCCACAAAACACCAGTAATTTTTAGAGCCACACGCCAATGGTTTGTTGGCATGAATCAAGAAAATAATAAAAAGACATTACGTGAGAAAGCAAACGAAGCAGTCAGTCATACCACTTTCTATCCTGAATGGGGGAAGGCGCGCTTAGAGGTTATGATTAAAAATCGTCCTGACTGGTGCGTTTCGCGCCAAAGAAATTGGGGCGTTCCAATGCCACTATTTGTTCATAAAGAAACTTACGAGTTACATCCGCGTACCAATGAGCTAACTGAATTAGTTGCTAAAGAAGTTGAGAAGTCAGGTATCGAGGCTTGGTTTAATTTAGATACTAAAGCATTGCTTGGCGAAGATGCTAATCAATATAAAAAAATAAGCGACACATTAGATGTGTGGTTTGATTCAGGAACGACACATGCTTCTGTTCTAAAAAAACGTGAAGATCTATCTTATCCAGCTGATCTTTATTTAGAGGGTTCAGATCAACATCGGGGCTGGTTCCAATCAAGCTTGCTCACAGGCTGTGCAATAGATGGAAGAGCACCTTATGAATCACTTCTAACGCACGGTTTCGTTGTTGATGGCAGCGGTCATAAGATGAGTAAATCTAAGGGCAACGTCGTAGCGCCGCAAAAAGTCATGGATCAATATGGGGCTGATATTTTAAGATTCTGGGTAGCCTCCACCGACTATTCTGGCGAACTTACTATTTCAGACGAAATTTTAAAGCGAGTTGCTGAAGGCTATAGACGTATACGAAATACCTTACGCTTTTTGCTAGCCAACCTTGGCGACTTTGATGCTAAAAAAGATTTACTTCCTGTAAATGAATGGCTATCGATAGATCGCTATGCGCTGCACTTAGCTCATCAGCTTCAAGAACGTATTAAAAAAGACTATGCATCTTATGAATTTCATTTGGGCATGCAAAAATTTGTAAGCTTTTGCTCTGAGGATTTGGGTGGATTCTATCTTGATATTTTGAAAGATCGTCTTTATACATCAGCCGAAAATTCAAAAGCAAGACGAGCTGCGCAAAGCGCAATCTTCCATATTACTCATTCCTTAATGAGATTGATGGCTCCCGTTTTAAGCTTTACAGCAGATGAAATTTGGCAGATTCTCATGCCACAAAGCGATGAATTAGTATTTATGGACACATGGTATGACTTACCACCTCATAATTTGGAAGCAAGGGAATTGCTAGCATGGGAGCATATTATTTATGTACGTGTAATTGCTAATAAAAAAATTGAAGAGTTACGTGAAAAAGGATTAGTAGGTTCTTCACTTCAGGCTGAGATTGATATCTACGCTTCAGGTGAAATTTATCAATCTTTAGAGACCCTTCATAAAGATCTAAAGTTTTCGATGATTACTTCGCGAGCAAAACTTCATGAAAGACAAGGCAATCTTCATATTGATGTTTTTGCAAGTGAACATAAAAAATGTGATCGATGCTGGCATTATTGCGAAGAAGTTGGATCGCATTATGAACATCCAGCGATTTGCAATCGATGCATCAATAATCTTTTTGAAAAAGGCGAACTAAGGTCGCATGCGTAAATATATTTCGATTGCTTTATCGATTGTTATTCTGGATCTCATATCCAAACAATGGATATTTAATCACTTAGATTTGGGAAGTGCTTTAGTGGTGAACTCGTTTCTTAATATTGTACATTTTCAAAATACAGGAGCCGCCTTTAGCTTTTTGAGTGAAGCCTCCGGCTGGCAGAGATATTTCTTTATAAGTATTTCATTTGCCGCAATTTTTATCATTACCCGATTAATTCATCAGCGGTTAAAACAGCCACTATTGTGTTTAGCACTTTCTTTTATTCTTGGTGGTGCCGCAGGCAACTTGTGTGACAGAAGCTATTATGGTTTTGTCATCGATTTCATTTATCTTCACTATGAAGGACTTTATTGGCCAGCATTTAATGTGGCAGATAGTTTTATTTCGACCGGTGTCGCTTTAATTCTTTATGATGCATTTAAAAACAAAAAACCTTTATTAAGTTAATCATGCCCGTGAAAAAGAAATTGAGTTAAACTGGCAATTCTTACTAAGCTTATAGAATATGAAAAATACATATAAAAAAATAGGAAGTTGGATTGCGATTTTTGCAATACTTTTAACATCCTTTATGCCATTAATTTCGCACGCAATTGAGTCACAAAATAATCTTGATAATTTAGAGAAAATTTGTACTTCGCAAGGCGTTAAGTTTGTTTCGACGCAAAATCAGAATCCAGATAAAAATCATGCAAATATTAATTTGACTCATTGTGCTTATTGTTCGACAGCTTCAGACAAGAATTATTTACCAGAACGCGATATCCAATTAGGATTGACTTTAATTCCTAGCGCTGCGAAATTTTTCCTAGAATATGAATCTCCAATACTTCAGTCCTACTTTAGATCCTCTCACCCTCCTCAAGCCCCACCCGCTATTTAATCTATCTAGTAATACATCATTTGTGCATAAATTTGCACAATTTTTTTCTATTTTACGAAATTGATTAAATGATTTTAAAAAAAATTATTCCTGCTATTTTATATTTAATTGTTTTGCCATCAGCTTTGTCTGGAGAGACGGCTGATTTAGTGACTGGCACTATTAAAGTCAAAGATTCTTTTGTCGATAGCCGCATCATGAAATTTCCGGCTACCGTTGAAACTTATGACAAAAGGCAAATTGAAGAGAGTGTTAACGCTGCAACGCCTGCCCAAACTTTAAAATACTTACCCAGCATTCAAGTGAGGGAGAGGTCTATTGGAGATAGAAACGGTATTATTTCGTCAAGAACTATAGGAAGCATATCTAGTGCACAAAGCATGCTTTATGCAGATGGCGTCCTTTTATCTAATTTACTTGGGAATTCATTTTCATACCCTCCAAGATGGGGCATGGTAAATCCGGAAGAAATTCAAAGGATAAGTATGATGTATGGGCCTTTTTCTTCACTTTATGCTGGAAATTCAATGGGGGGAGTGATCAATATCGAAACTCGCATGCCTGAAAGATTAGAAGCTCATGCTGGAGTGCAAAGTTTTATCCAAAATTTTAAACTTTATGGCACAGATCAAACCAAGATTGGTAACCGCGAATTTTTTTCTATAGGTAATAAAGTCAATGATTTCAGTTTTTGGGCGAGTATGAATAGACTCGAAAATACGGCACAGCCCCTTGATTTTTCGGTTGCCAATCTCAGTTCAACTGCAGCAGGAGGCGCAACTCCGGTGACAGGCGCTTATCAGGATAAAGGCATTTCAAATCAGGATAGAGTTGTTTTTGGTGCAACAGCAATCGACACTTCTATTCAGACAAATGGAAAATTTAAAGGTCAATATGAATTCTTAAATCAATCCAAACTCACATATACGATTGGTTTATGGGATCTTGATAGTAGACAGAATGTACAAAGTTATATTAAGGATAACGACGGCAATTTAATTTATGGTGGAGATGTGAACTTTAATAATAAAAAATATAGTTTAGCAAGAATGAATCCAGCTCAGGCAGAAGCGTTTCACGTGATGCAATCGATTGATTTTAAATCTAATGATAAAGGTTTTTTTAATTGGCAAATGACACTATCTGATTATGATTACTCTAAGGACTTGAGTAATCGATCAAATTTAACTGAAACTTCAAACACTAATCCTTATATTACAAAAACAGGGCAGATTACGGACCTTTCAGGTACGGGTTGGACAGTATTTGATAGTCGCGTCACTTTGCGTCCAAAAGATCATACAATTGATCTAGGTTATCACTTAGATTATTACCATTTAAGGCAGACAGTAAATGTATCTAATGATTGGATGGGCTCACAAAAAGGAGCTTTTACTTCCTTATCTTCCGGCAATACAAAAACTCATGCAGTTTATGTTCAAGATAAATGGCAAATATCACCAGAGTGGGCTCTCACATTAGGAGGTCGACAAGAGCATTATGAAGCTTATGATGGAGTAAACCAAAATACTTCAAGTATTGCGAGATATGAGGATAGATCAATAAATACGTTTTCCCCCAAGGTATCATTAAGTTTTGAACCTATACCAGCTTGGGGTTTTCGAACTGCCTTTGGCAAGGCATACCGATTTCCAACTGTCACAGAGCTATTCCAACAGCTAATCCCAGATATGTGTCGATCAGGCTGCAGCATTGTTGAGAATAATCCTAATTTAAAGCCTGAAGAGATTTATTCTAGCGAAATCACTGCAGAACGTCGTTTTGTGAATGGCCTTGCGAGGGCTAGTCTTTTTAGAGAGGATAGGTATGACGCATTAATCTCTCAAACAAACCTTTCACCAGTTGGGGGTTCAACTTCATATGTTCAGAATGTAGACCATGTCAGAATACATGGCATTGAATTAGCAACTGAATGGCAAAATGTAATTGTCCCTAAACTTGATTTGATGGCTAACGCAACTTTAACTGATTCAGAGATTTTGAAAAATGATGCAGCACCTTCGTATATTAATAAAAAAGTGCCCCGTATCCCAAGACAGCTTTATAAAGCTTTAGCAACTTATAGAGTAAGTGAAGATTTCACAATGAGTTTAGCTTCAAGATATAGTGGACGTCAATTTATACAATTGGATAATTCAGATACAAATCTAGAGACATATTCAGGCGCTAGCCGATTACTATTTGTAGATGCTAAGGCAAATTATAAATTTAAAGACCGATGGACAGCTTCGCTGGGAGTAGATAATATTTTTAATGATCAGGCTTATGTTCATCATCCACTTTCTCAAAGAACAGGCTATGCGCAAATTAAATTTGATTATTAAGTTTTTTAAAAAAATAATATTTTTACTATTGATTTTATTCTGTGAGACGAGTTTTTCTCATGAGGGTCATAGTCATGGCCCTTCGGTTGTCGCTTCGGCCTCATTTGATAAGTTAGGAGCTTTATGGCGAGTGAGAGAGCAGCAGGGATTTGTTATTGTTGACTCATCAAATGATCAAGGACTTAATTTCTCGAAATCTATAAATGTAAATACTGAACTTCATAAAATAGGAACATCAGGAGACGCAAAACCTAAAATTGCTATTGGCCCTGAGGGGAATATTTATGTCACTTGGACTCAAACGCTTTCCAAGCCATACACTGGCTATATATGGTTTTCAAGATCAAAAGATCATGGCAAAACTTTTGAATTGCCTCAGATTGTTCATCAAGATAAGTCAGAAATTACACATCGTTTTGATGCTATTAATGTAAATAAAGCCGGGCGAATTTTTGTAGTATGGGTAGACAAACGCGATTTAGAAAAAGCCAAACTTCAAAATAAAGAAAAGGAATATAAAGGTGCTGCCGTGTATTATGCTGTTTCAGAAAATTTTGGCGAATCATTTAAAATTGAGAAAAAAATTGTTGATAGCAGTTGTGAATGCTGCAGAATTGGTTTAACTAATGATAGTAGAGGAAACATTATTGCTATGTGGCGGCAGCTTTATGATGGAGGTATTAGAGATCATGCAGTAGCTAAGATTGATATGAGCGATAATATCCTTGTCAATAGAGCCACTTTCGGTGGTTGGAAAATTGACGTATGTCCTCATCACGGCCCTGCAATATCTAGAGGAGGTGACTGGGGATATCATATGGCTTGGTTTGATGGGGGAGGGAAAGCAGGTTTATTTTATGGGCGAATCGATGGCGATGCTTGGGTAAGCTCACCCGCTAAAAGGTTTGGAAATGCTAACTTTCAGGCAGGCCATCCATCACTTCTGAGTATCAATGAAAAAGTTTATCTAGCCTGGAAAGAGATCAATGCATCGGGCAATTATATTGTTTTAGCTATTTCAGAAGATGGCGGAAAAAATTGGCTAGAAGCTAAAAAAATCAAAAAGACTGAAGGGGCCTCAGACTATCCTGAGCTCATTCAATTTAATAACAAAGCGTTTCTTTCTTGGAATACCATTAAAGATGGCTATCAATTAATAGCTCTTGAATAAATTTTTATGAAATTAAAGATCTTTTTATTCTTTTTGTTTTTCTCTAACCTTTGCTTTGCGTATGACTTTATGCCATTTGATATGAACACGCGTAAAGTTATTGAAAAAAGATATATTGATCAACCTTTAATTATTTCTTTTTGGTCGATTGATTGCCCTTATTGTATAGACGATCTTAAAAAGCTTGGCAAAGCTCTTAGTAAAAATACAAATGTTAAATTAATCACAGTATGTGTAGATGCAAAAGAGTCCGCTAAAAAAGCTGAAAGAATTTTAAGTCAGGCTAATCTGCCAAAGCACGAACAATACCAATATGCAGAAGTTGATGAAGATAGACTTAGATATAGCATTGATCCAGCCTGGTACGGTGAGCTCCCTAGAACATACTTTTATGATGCGGCACACCAAGTCACTCCTTTAAGTGGGAAAATCTCTAACTCATTTCTTGATGTATGGCTTAAAAAATAATTTTATAAGATGATCGAAATTTGTCAATTGATCGCCATATCAAAAGAAATCAATTCAATCTGAACTGATAATTCTCTTGCTAAGATAAATTTTAGTGGTCCGTTTTATGGCAAAAGATAAAATTAAAATTGATAGCGTTTAAGGTAAACTTAAATTTAATAAAGTTTAAATAAAGTCTTGCTCATGAAACAGGCTAGTCAAACATTGGCGATCCAAACTTCTGGTCGCCATTTTTATGATGTCACCCAAAAAGTTTTGGATTGGGTAGATCAATCAGATTTTAAAGAAGGCTTACTAACTCTCTATGTTCAACATACTTCAGCGAGCCTGCTTATTAACGAAAATTATGATCCCGATGTTTTAGTTGATCTGGAAAGCTTCTTTGAGCGTTTGGTGCCTGATGGGGATCCATTATTTATCCACACAGCAGAAGGACCAGATGATATGCCAGCGCACATTAGAACTGCTCTAACGCAAACAAGTCTTTCGATACCAATTAAGCAAGGTAAAGTTGCCTTAGGCCAATGGCAGGGTATTTTTTTGTTCGAACATCGTTATCAATCACACGAGCGTCGCATCTTAATGCATGTGATTGGTGAATAAGTTATTTTATTGCAGTCCAGGAAAGGGGGTCAAAAGGTCTACTGAGTTTTCTTAATTCAAAGTAAAGACCATTTGATTCATTGCCACCTGTATTGCCAACTAAAGCAATCACATCGCCACCACCAACAATTTCACCTGTTTTTTTAATCGTCGATTGATTATTACCATATAGGCTCATATAGCCTTCGCCATGATCCACAATAATAAGATTACCAAAGCCCCGAAGCCAATCTGCAAAGATCACGCGACCTGTCGCAATAGATTTAACTTCATTACCTTCATTCGATTTAATAAATAAACCTTTCCAAGATAAGCCAGTATCTTCACGCGGTGAACCGAATCGATTAATTACATCTCCTTTGACGGGCAAGCTTAATTTACCACGTAATGTTTCAAATTTTTGACCTGAAAATGTTTCTGTAGGGATACTCTCATTGCGCATAATAGGTGTTTTTGAAGATGTTTTACCTTCTTGTTTTGAAGGAATGGGAGCTGAAGGTAATCTTGCTAAACGGTCGACAAGTTCGGTGAGACTTTTCTCGTCTCGAATTAATTTTTGAATTTCATTGCTTTGCTCCTTTATCTTTGATAATAAACTTGCGATAAGCTTCGCCCGGTTTTTCTTTTGTAATTGGAGCTCTGTTTGTTTGAATTCCTCCTTTTGTTTCAAGCTCGAAATTTCTTTTAGTTTCAAACTAGTTTCGAAACTATATGCTTCAAGTTTTTTTAAATTGCCTTGCATGTCATAAATACTTTTAGCTCGAGCTTTAGCGACATAAGAATAGTATTGAATATTCCTTACAACAACACTCGGATTTTCAGACTGAATAATCATTTGTAGATAGCTAGGATCTCCGTGAAGATATTGTCGGTAGACTTGTTCACTCAATATTTTTTTCTGTAAGTCAACTTGAGATTCGACTGAGTCGGATTGAGCGTTAAGTTCTTGAAGCTTCGCGTAATTTTTCTTTTGCTGAATAGACATCTCGTAGAGTGCTCGATTAGTATCACTAATCTGTTTTTCACTTTTTCTTAATTGGTCCGTAGCATCTTCTTGAGCTTTTTGCGTCCCACTTAATTCTTTTTTTAGTTTATCAATTTTTTCTTGAACAGTATTTAATTTTTCTTTAGCCAGATCAACTTTAGTTGCAGACAAAGCTCCATTAGATAAAAATAAAAGAGATATGAAGATGCATTGAATTAAAAAATTTAATAAAATATTTTTTACTTTATTCATCCCATTGAATTAAATTTTGTCCTGTCATCTCGGATGGTTGTTTCTCTCCCATGAGGTGAAGCATAGTAGGGGCGATATCAGATAGTTTTCCATTGGGTTTAATCATCGATTTTCGCCCTATATATAGGAAAGGTACCAAATTTGTAGTATGTTGTGTATGAGCTTGTTTATTTTTATAATCTTTCATAAGTTCTGCATTACCATGGTCTGCGGTAATAATTATTTCACCACCAATCGATTCCATCGCATTTACTACTTTACTAATACATATATCAAGTGCTTCCATAGCTTGAATCGCTGCATTAAGATTTCCCGTATGACCTACCATATCGGCGTTCGCAAAATTACATATGATGGCATGATATTTTTTACTTTGGATGGCATCAACTAATTTTTGTGTTACTTCAAATGCGCTCATTTCAGGTTTTAAATCATAAGTGGCAACGTTAGGAGAGGGAACTAAAATACGATCTTCACCTACATAGAGAGTTTCATTACCACCATTGAAAAAAAATGTGACATGAGGATATTTTTCAGTTTCTGCAATTCGTAGCTGTTTTAAGCCCAATTTTGAAATATATTCACCAAATGAATTATTCACCGATATTGGTTTAAAAATAGGTAATGTTTTTTTGTTATTCTGATCATATTGAGTCAAAGTAAAATAGTGACTAATATTAATTTTCTCTCGGCGTTTGAAATCATTAAAGCCCTCTTGCAGAAAAGCATCTGTAATTTGTCGTGCACGATCCGATCGGAAATTTAGAAAGACGACTGCATCACCATCTTTAATAGTGATGACTTTCTGATTCTTATCATAAACGGATGTGGGCTTAATAAATTCATCCGTTTCTTCTCTTTGATATCCGTGATGAATTGCATCAATTGCATTTTCAACATGAATAGGAGATCCGATTGTTAATGCGTTATAAGCCAATTCAACGCGAGGCCAACGTTTATCTCGATCCATTGCATAGTAGCGACCTGATATGGAGGCAATTTTTCCAATGCCTATTTTTTTTAAATGAGATTCGAGTTGATCAATGAAATATAAAGCACTTTTAGGTGGAGTATCTCGACCATCCAAGAAGGGATGAATGTAAACATTTTTTAAATTACATTGCTTTGCGAGTTTTAGCATGGCATAGAAGTGATTTAAATGACTATGGACGCCACCATCAGAAAAAAGTCCTAAAAGATGTAAGGCTGCGTTGTTTTCTTTTAATGATTTAAATGCGTTTAAGAGATTTATGTTCTGAAAAAAATCACCTGACACAATGCTCGTGTTAATTCTTTCGAGATCTTGCTGAATAATACGACCAGAACCCATACTTAAATGACCGACTTCTGAATTACCCATCTGACCTCGAGGTAAACCTACAAATTCCTCAGAGGCATTAATAAAGCTATGAGCATATTTATTCCATAAACTATTCCAATGTGGCATCTTTGCATTTTTAATTGCATTATGATCTTCATCATCTCGGTGACCGAAGCCATCTAAAATAATGAGTAACACAGGTTTTTTTAACATAATAGAGGGTATTTATATGTGACTTAAAGATTAATGAATTATAATGCTTGTCAACAAATTTCACACTTTGATTCTTATTGCTATGAATTCAATTAAGATGTACACCAGTGCTTATTGTCCTTATTGCTCAAATGCTGAAAAGCTTCTATCAAAAAAAGGAATTAAGTATATTGAAAAAATACGTGTAGATGAAGATTCAGTTATTTTAGAAGAGATGATTGAAAGAACTGGGCGTCGAACAGTGCCTCAAATTTACATTGGCGATTATCATATAGGTGGATTCGAAGATTTAAGAGCGCTAGATTTAGAAGGTAAACTCGACTCACTTCTTGGGATTTCCTAGAAAGATTACCCTATTTTATTTAAATATCCTCGATAAAAAGATAGAATACGATATTGGTTAAATCAAATAATAGCGGTTTCACATCCGCCTGACTGGAAAATAACATGGCAGAAAAAAAGAAAGCAGCCCCCAAATCAACTAAAACAGAAAAAAGCATCAAAATTGATCCACAAGCAAATGGAAGTGCTCAACCCGGCTTTGCTATCGAAAAACTTTTTCTTAAAGACGTTTCAGTTGAAGTGCCAAATTCTCCAGAAGTTTTCACACAACGTGAAGCTCCGCAGATCGGGATCGAATTAGGTAATACGGGTAAGCCTCTTGCTGACGGGTACTTTGAAGTTGCATTAAAAATTACTGTGACATCAAAAATTGCTGATAAAACAGCCTTTCTTATAGAAGTGACACAAGCAGGCATCTTCGCATTACGCAATATTCCAGAAGAAAATCTTGAAATGATTATTGCGATTACTTGCCCTAATATTTTATTTCCATATGCACGCGAAGCTATTTCAGATTTAGTTATTAAAGCGGGTTTTGCACCCGTTCTTTTAAATCCAATTAATTTTGAAACGCTCTATATGCAACAAAAGCAGCAAGCTGCGGATAATGCGGTCGGCACAAAAAACTAAGTTTTTTTTCTGTTATTTTTTTGTATGGATTGTGTGTGCGACATCTCAATCCGTCTATGCTGAATTTCGCTCAGTTGCGTTAGCTAAAACTATTCTTTACGAAGCCCCCTCAACAACCACTAAAAGAGTTTATTTGGTAGGCGAAGGCTATCCCTTAGAAATTATTGTGAATCTTGGCGATTGGGTTAAAATCAGAGACCCATATGGAATTCTAAGTTGGGCAGAATCAAAAAATTTACAATCTAAAAGAACAGTGATTGTGAAAGTAGATAAAGCAAACATATACAAAGAGCCTGAATCTAAATCAGCCCTTTTAGCCACGATTGAAAAAGATGTTGTCATTGAGCTTTTAGATCCCCTCATTACCAATGGCTGGATCAAGGTCCGTTACCAAATAGATCTTGATGGATATATTCAAACCTCTCAAGTATGGGGAATTTAATTAATTGAAAATTGTAGTCTTAGGCGCGGGGGCATGGGGTACGGCTTTGGCAATGCAAATCAGTCAAAAACATCGCGTCACCTTGTGGGCTAGAAATGCAGGTCATATCTCTGGGATGCGTAAAGCAAGATCAAACCCTCTTTATCTAGGGGACTTTCCTTTTAATGATCAATTACTTCTTGAAGATAACTTAGGTGAAGCAATTCATGATGCTGAACTTATTTTATCGGTCGTGCCTACCTCTGGCTTTAGGGCTATTTTAAAAGAGATCAAATCCTTAAATCATAAAGCACCTGTCATTTGGGCCAATAAGGGTCTAGAACCAGGGACTGCAAAATTACCTTATGAAGTCGCTTTTGAAGAATTGGGCGACCCTAAAAAAACAGGACAACATTGGGGTGCCTTATCTGGCCCGAGTTTTGCGGCTGAACTGGTGAGATCTTTACCTACCGCATTAACCTTAGCTGCAACTGATGAAACATTCACAAAAAGCTTAGCTTCTATGATTCATGGGAATAACTTACGCGTTTATACAAGTCAGGATGTAATTGGTGTGTCTGTAGGTGGCGCTCTTAAAAATGTGATTGCAATTTCTGCGGGTATTTCGGATGGTATGGGGTTTGGAAATAACGCAAGAGCTGCTTTAATTGCAAGAGGTTTAGCTGAGATCACTCGTTTCGGCATGAGTTTAGGTGGCCAAAAAGATACTTTTATGGGTCTAACAGGCGCAGGCGATTTAATTTTGACCTGCACTGGAGACTTCTCAAGAAATCGTGAGGTGGGTTTAAGGCTCGCCAAAGGCCAGACGATTGATGAGGTTTTAAAAGGGTTGGGTCATGTCGCTGAGGGTGTTTATTCTGCAAAGGAAGTTGTGAATCGTGCAAAAGCACTTCATGTTTCTATGCCAATTATGCATGAAGTGAATCAAGTAATAAGTTTTAGTAAGTCACCTAAAGAAGCTGTGATCGATTTATTAGGTCGCGAGCAAAAGTCAGAAACTCAGGATGTTTAAACCCCGCCTACAAATCTATTTTGCCGCCAAGCTTCATATAAAAGAATCGCGGCTGCATTCGATAAATTTAAGCTCCTACTATTCTCTGTCATAGGGATTCTTATTTTTTTTGTTTCATCAAATTGATTCAGAATTGATTCAGGTAATCCTCGGGTTTCAGGCCCAAATAAAAAGATATCTCCCTCTTGATACGAGGGCTGATGGTAGGGCATACCCCCCTTAGTTGTAACAGCAAATATGCAACTTTTGCTATGAAGTGATTTAAATGCTAAAAAATTTGAATATGTTTTGACTGAGGCGAATTCATGATAATCAAGTCCTGCACGAACAAGCTGCTTATCATCCAAGTTAAAACCTAAAGGCTCTATTAAATGAAGTTGGTTACCTGTATTGGCGCAAAGCCTAATAATATTTCCAGTATTAGGGGGGATTTCAGGCTCAAAAAGGGCTATAGAAAACATAAGATATAACAACTGATTAATTTTTATACAATTGTAACAAATTATAGTAAAATAGATTGACATCTGCTTTTAAAGACAATTTTAATAATTAAATCATATAGATAGGGATTTTTCATGATTGAATCGCAGCCTAATCTAAGTCAGCAACCCATTCAGTTTGAAAGAAAATACTCAAAAAAAATAAAAACCCTCCTCAAAGACCGTTGTTCAGTTCCTGAAATTGAGGCTTTATATGCTATGCCTTTCAGCGACCTTATGTTTAAAGCTCAAACTATTCATCGAGAAAATTTTGATCCCAATAAAGTTCAAGTAAGCACGTTGATGTCTATTAAGACTGGGGGGTGTTCAGAAGACTGTGGCTATTGCCCTCAATCTGCCCGCTATGCCACCAATGTAGAGAATGAAGCCATGATGCCTATTGATGAGGTGCTGAAAGCTGCGAAAGCTGCCAAGGATGCAGGCGCTAGTCGCTTTTGTATGGGTGCTGCTTGGAGAAGCCCTAAGGATAAAGATTTAAAACCCGTGTTAGAAATGATTCATGAAGTTAAAAAAATGGGACTTGAAACTTGCGCAACCCTTGGTATGTTAAAGGATGGTCAAGCTAATATGCTAAAAGAAGCGGGACTTGATTATTACAATCATAATTTAGATACTTCACCTGAATTTTATGGCGACGTGATATCAACACGTGTGTATCAAGATAGACTTGATACGTTAGATCGCGTGAGAGAAGCAGATCTTCATGTATGTTGTGGCGGTATAGTAGGCATGGGGGAGAGTAGAAGTGAGCGTGCAGGATTAATTGCGCAACTTGCAAATATGGAAAAGCAACCTGAGAGTGTGCCGATTAATTTATTAACGCAAGTTGAAGGTACTCCTCTTTACGGAACTAACCCACTTGATCTCATTGAATTTGTAAGGACAATCGCTGTTGCAAGAATAACGATGCCAAAAAGTTACGTTCGATTATCTGCAGGAAGACAATCGATGCACGAAGGTATTCAATCATTAGCTTTCTTAGCAGGTGCTAATTCAATTTTTTATGGTGAAAAGTTATTAACGACAGATAATCCAGATGTAAAAGTTGATCGAGCTTTATTTAACAAGCTAGGTATTGACCCTATATGAGTTTGTAATGCTAGAGCAAATTCATCATGAACTCCAATCCTTAAAAGACAATCATCTTTTTAGAACAAGAAAATTATTAAGTGGAAGATTAGGATCTAATCTTACATTTAATCGTCAAAATTTTTTAAGCTTTTCTTCGAATGATTATTTAGGTCTTTCACAAAATCAACATATTCAGGATGCATTAATCGAGGGTATTCATTTGTCAGGTAACGGTATGGGAGCTTCTCATCTTATTTCAGGACACCATAAATTCCATGAAGTATTTGAAAATGCATTTAGTGAAGCACTTCATTTTGAAAGAGCACTCTTATTCTCATCAGGGTACATGGCTAATATGGGTATTATCTCAGCTCTAGTCGGAAAAGATGATACTATTTTTTCTGATAAGTTAAATCATGCATCATTAAATGATGCATCCATTCTTTCTCGAGCTAATCATAAAAGATATCGACATCATGATTTAAAATATTTAGAAGAGTTACTTCGGGTATCAAAATCAAAAGTAAAGCTTATTGTTACTGATGGTGTTTTTAGTATGGATGGTGACCTAGCTAATATTCCAGACTTACTTCAGTTATGTGAAACATATGATGCTTATCTTTATATAGACGATGCACATGGCTTTGGTGTATTGGGTAAAAATGGTAAAGGTATATTGCAATATTTTTATGATCAAGAAAAAATTAAAATACCTTATTCACCCAGAATTATTTATATGGCAACCTTAGGAAAAGCAGCAGGTATGCACGGTGCTGTTATGGCATCTTCAAATGATCTTGTTGAATACCTAATTCAAAAATCTAAACAATATATTTATACAACTGCTTTACCAGCTTTTATGGCATATGGATTAAAAGAATCTCTAAACCAAATTTTAAAAGCAGATCAAGCAAGAAGGCACTTAAATAAACTTATTACAATGTTTAGAGGTGGAATTAAATTTCAAAAGATGTCTCTAGGGAATTCTTTTACGCCCATTCAGCCTGTAATTGTGGGAAGTGAAATTAGTGTATTAAGATTAAATCAATTGTTAATGGATAAGGGAATATATGTCCCTGCTATTAGACCCCCTACAGTGCCTCCAGGAACTTCTCGGCTAAGAATTTCATTCTCAGCATTACATCAAGACGAAGATGTAACGACATTAATAAAAAATATAGAAGATTTTGATAGTCATTTTGATGCACATTAAAAAAATTGGACAAGGTAAGGACCTTGTACTTATTCATGGATGGGGTATGCCGAGCTGCATATGGGAACCTATCATCGAGAAATTTTCAAATCAATATACACTTCATCTTGTTGATATTCCTGGTATGGGTAAAAGTAAAATCATCGATCCTTACGATTTAAATCACCTAGCGGAAGTGTTATGTCAGAAGCTACCATCTTCATTTGATATTCTAGGTTGGTCTCTCGGTAGTCTTATTGCTTTAAAGATGAGCTTAATATATCCAAAGAAAATTCATCGACTAGTTTTAGTGGGGGGGACACCTTGCTTTATTAATCAAGAAGATTGGAGTTGCGGTGTGGATTTAAGTCTCTTTAATGATTTTGCAAATAAGCTTTTTAAAAATTATAAAAGTACCATGATGAATTTTTATACGCTACAACTCATGCACTCGAAAAATAGTAAATTGCTCATTAAAAAACTTAAAGAGATGTATGAGAAAGAAGATCCCCCTGAAGTCAAGTCATTAAAACTTGGCCTTGATATCTTATTGAATAGTGATTTACGAGATGATATTGGTAAAATTAAAAATCAAACACTTTTAATAGTAGGTGATATGGATTACTTGACACCAAAGTCTGCCTCTATATGGCTTGAAAGCCACTTAAAAGAAGGGCAGTTAAAGATTATTAAAGGTGCATCACATATCCCTTTTCTGTCGCATTCAAGTGAGTTTTTTGAGTATCTTGACCAGTTTTTATTGGCAGCATAATCATGATCCAACATCTTATCGACAAGAAAAGAGCTCAAGCTTCATTCAATAAAGCTTCAGATTCCTATGAAGAAGCAGCGGTTCTTCAGAAGCATGTGCTAGGGGAAATGTTTTTAAGACTTAAATTACTCAAAATTAATCCAAAAAGAATCCTTGACCTGGGTTGTGGACCTGGCAATGCTGGCTCTGATTTCAAGGCTTTCTATAAGCCCCATGATCTTATTTATTTAGATTTTGCATTTAACATGATTAAAAAAGCAGAAGTAAAAAATAAGGATCATTACTTTAAAGTATTTTCTAGTGGGACGACACAGCAATTTATTTGTGCAGATATGGAAGCAATTCCATTAATAGAAAATAGTGTCGATATGGTTTGGTCAAATTTATCTCTTCAATGGTGTAATGATCTTGATCGGGTATTTACCCAGATAGCAGAAATATTAACGCATAATGGACTTTTTATATTTAGTACGTTTGGACCAAGCACTCTTCATGAATTAAGAGCTTCCCTAGCTTCATTTTCTCAAAACTCACATATAAATCAATTTATTGATATGCATGACATTGGGGATGCACTTATACGATGTGGCCTTTCAGATCCAGTTTTAGATGTTGATATTTATAAACTTACCTATGGTACTTTTAAAGAAATTATCTATGACCTAAAGCATATTGGGGCTCGCAATGCACTTCAGGGAAGAGCTAAGGGTATGACAGGAAAAGGTTTTTTATATCAGCTGGAAAAATTATATGAAATCTACAGAGCTGATGAAAAATTGCCTGTGAGTTATGAAGTTGTTTATGGACATGCATGGAAAATGAATAAGCCACTTAATGAATCTTCAGTGATTAAATTTTATTCAAAATAATAATGCATAAATTTTTTATTACTGGAACTGATACCAATATTGGAAAGACAGCAATTACTTGTACCTTAATTGCTAAATATATTAAAGAAGGATTTCGTGTAGGGGGAATGAAGCCAGTTGCAGCAGGGTGCCTTTTAGAAAATGGTTATATGATATCTGAAGATGTTAAGAGGATTATTGAAGTGAGTAATGTTGATTTAAATATCAATGAAATTAATCCTTATTCATTTGAGCAACCTATCGCACCTCATATTAGCTTTAAAAAAAATAAAGAAGAAATCGATATTCATTTAATTAAAAAGTGTTTACGATCTTTTGAAAATCAAACAGATTATTTATTTATTGAAGGGGTGGGGGGCTATGCTGTACCTTTAACAGAGACTTTTACCACAGCTGACTTGCTTGAGAAGCTAAATATACCAGTTATTTTAGTAGTAGGCATGAAACTAGGCTGTATCAATCACGCTTTATTGACAGTCGAATCTATCTTAAATAAAAAACAAAAACTCTCTGGTTGGATTGCCAATCAAATTGATGAGCATATGCAAGCTTATGAGGAGAATTTTTATTTTTTAAAAGAAAAAATTAAAGCGCCTTGTTTGGGTGCAGTACCTTATTTTAGAGATTTTGATCCTTACAAGGCATTAAAATTTATTGATATAGATAAACTTAGCGATAAAGCTGATGAAGATTAATATAGTCAGTAATAACCTCAGGTATAAGTTTCGTATAATTTTTATCTAAATAAATAGCATCTCGAATTTGAGATGAAGAAATATCAACATACTCAAATTGTTTTACCATAATTAAACCGTGACTGCATTCTCGAAGACCGTCTGTAATTTTAATAAGTCTTTTGTCCCATTCTTTTTTTAAAGCTGAGGACAATTGGCCTATGAGAATAGGCGATTCTCGCCTTTCTACAATTAATATATGGCAATAATTAAAAAGTTCATTCCATAAATGCCATGACTCAAGTTTTAGGAAAGCATCGCTTCCCATTAAAAAACAAAAGGCTTGATCTTCTTGTTTTTCTTGAATAAGACTTTGTAATGTTTCAATTGTGTAAGAGGGTTTAAGATCAATTTGATTTTTTTTAATTTCCCGAACATCAATAAAAAAGTCAGAATATGACTTTATAACAAGATTAAGCATCTCTATACGATGCTTGTTCTCTAAGACGATATTTTTGTGGGGGGCTAAACCAGCCGGGATAAAAAGTACCTTTGATAAGGAAGCAAAGTCCTTCCATGCTTGAGCTAATTTAATATGACCATAGTGTATTGGGTCAAATGC
>SYKG01000072.1 GCA_005797835.1 Methylotenera sp. | reverse complement strand
TTTTTTCTTTCTTGTTTTATTTTTTTTCGCTTATCATGAGACAGCTGAGATAAAAATTCTGAAAAATGATTATATTGTTTGTTAATCCATTTAAATTGAACACCCTCTCTTGACATCCATTTTGAATCTTCATATATATTTCGTTCATTATCATCGCAAAATAAAATATGACTCGAAGACATTTTATTCTTCGAAGCAAACATCTCTAGATGTCCAAGTATATTTTGCTGGATTGATTGGTCCACTCCAAAAATTCTAGGTCCAGTTGCTGGAGTAAATGGTATACATGAGACAATTTTTGGATAATAGTTTTCTCCATACTTTTGATAAGCTTCTGCCCAAGACCAATCAAAAACATATTCGCCATATGAGTGTTCTTTAAAAAATATTGGTGCAGCTCCAACAAGTTTACTTTGTTCAGTTACGATTATTGGAAAAGAGTGCCAACCTGTCCCTTCACCAATCGAATGGGATGCTTCAAGTGATTGAAAAAATTCAAGTCTTAGAAAAGGATTTGATTTTGTAAGATCATTCCATTCTTTTTGATTGATATGTTTAAAGCTAGAAAGAAATTCTATTTGCGCCATAGTGATCTATTTTAATTAAGATTCACTAGGATTGATTTTATATGGGTGTTTTAGTTCCTGAAGAAGCTTGATTACTTTTACGTTTATTGTTTTCTGGTTTATTGTTTTCTGGTTTATTGTTTTCTGAGTGACTCTTTTCAAAATCTTTGGCTAATAAAGCAAGTTCATCAAGGGATATCACCTCATTCTCATCTAAGTCTAGGTGATTAAATTGACGAGCTACTTGCGGTAAACATTTTGTAGTTTCTGCCATATCAAGCGTATTGTCATTATCTTCATCGCAAGCAATAAAACGAGCCTCAAGACCTTTTAGCATTTCTCTTTGTTTTTCTTCAATAAAAATAATTTCCTTGCCTGAGGACTTTGCATATTCAGAAAGTGCGCGCCTTATTCTTGCTCGCTCTTCTGGAGACAAAGCATTACTCTCTTTTAATTTATTAAGCTCAGTAGCCACTGATGAATTATTCTCAGGCTCTGATTTTTGGGGAATATTTTTTATATTATGATCAATATTCGGCCCTCCAATAGCCTGTATCGAGAGACAGAAGCACGTCGTAAAAAACACTAAAAGAGTTTTTATTGATTTATCCAAAGGGATGATTTTTTATGTCAGGGAACAGTTATATTCAAACTTAAATGTTAATAATTTATTACAAAAAAAAGCAGAATTGTTTCTAATTGTAACAATAGTTCATAATTATTTTGATGTAAACTGATAGTTTAAGTTAGACCGACAGTTAAGATAATTTTGACAAAACCTATGGCGACCAATCCAGCCTCAATATTAATAGTAGATGATGACCCAAAGATCAGGGAACTCACTACCCAGTATTTGATTGACCAAGGCTTAAATGCCCATCCTGCAAACGGTGGCAAAGAAATGGATGTATTTATTGCAACCCATCCGGTCAGTCTTATTATTCTCGATCTGATGATGCCTGAAGAAGGTGGACTAGCAATTTGCCAGAGACTAAGGGGCTCAGGAAATATCACTCCCATTATTATTCTTACAGCAAAAGGGGATGAGATTGACCGTATTGTAGGCCTAGAGATGGGAGCAGATGATTATGTATCAAAGCCATTTAATCCGCGCGAACTTTTAGCGCGTATTAATGCAGTCTTAAGACGAAATGAATTAAAACAAACACAAATCCTAACTCCTGAAAGTCTAGCATTTGGCCCCTTTGTATTTAGCTCAGATACAAGAAGTCTTTCTAAAAATGGGCTTCCTATTAATATTACATCTGGTGAATTCGAATTATTAAAAGTATTTATTGATCATCCTCGCCAACCCCTGTCTCGAGATCAAATTATGCAATTAGCAAAAGGGCGTGAGCTTGATGTTTTTGACAGGAGTATCGATGTTCAAATTTCAAGACTAAGAAAGATTTTAGAAGATGACCCTACAAACCCTAAATTTCTGCAGACAATGTGGGGGTTTGGATATATTTTTGTTCCAGATGGTGATACTGTCCATTGAAATTCATCCCCAATACACTTCTTGCTAGATTTCTTATTCTTATTGCAACAGTTCTTATTATTTCGCAGGTTGTTTCAATTCGTATATTTGATTACTATGAAAGAGGTCCGAGAGCTGAAGCAATAGCTCAAGAAATTGAAACGGTGGTTAATTTCACAAGAGCCTCCCTCATATCGTCAAGAGAGGATAAGAGGCTTGCGCTTTTATCTGAATTATCCACTAAAGGTGATATCAGAATCTATCCAGCTTATTATTTTGAAGATATTGAACCTTTCAACCCAAATACCTTTTTGGAAGTTGTTGCGAATAAAATCAAAAAAAGGCTTGGTGAAAAAACTATTGTGATCACCAATCACTATGGTATTCCCGGACTCTGGGTAAGTTTCTCTATTGATCAAGATGAATTTTGGTTAGTAATGCCTACGCCTGGTGACAGGCCTTTTCCATGGCATTGGATCGGCTGGGGTATCGTCGTAGCAGGCCTTTCAATTATTGCAGCATTCTTGACTGCAACAAGAATTAATCGCCCTCTTAACCTCTTAATTAAAGCTACGGAACAACTTAAAAAAGGCGAATTTCCAGAAAAACTTCCCTTAGATAGTGTCACTGAATTTAAAACTATGAGCCAAACATTTAATGAAATGGCTGAAAGTTTAAGTAAAGTTGATCTAGAAAGAAAGGTTCTTTTAGCTGGGGTATCGCATGATATAAGAACCCCTCTCACGCGCCTTCGCATTGCAATTGAAATGCTTTCCAAAAATGTATCAAATAAACTTCAAGAAAGTATGGAAGAAGACATTTCCGAGATTGATAAGATTCTTAGCCAATTTATAGATTATGTTCGGGGTTTCGACAAAGAAGAAAAAATGACCACAAATCTTAATGACTTTTTTGATCATTTAAAAAATCAACATAAAATACTTAATCGAAATATTATCCTTATATGTAATTTAAAGGTTCCAATCTTTTATGACGTTAAACCAATTTCGTTTAGAAGATTATTTGATAATCTCATTAATAATGCCTTCTCTTATTCTCAGGGTGAAGTTCTAATTACAATTAAAAAAAATAAAGAAAGTATTTCAATTACTGTGCTGGATGAAGGGCCAGGTATTCCTCCAGAACATATCAATCGATTACTTAAGCCATTTGAAAGATTTGATACTCTCGAAATAGATAAAACTCGTAATCCTGGTAATAGAGAGGGATGTGGGCTTGGACTTGCAATCGTTGATAAAATTACTAAGACTCATAATGGTAAACTGACCATCTCTAATCGTCCGAATAAAGGGCTAGAGGTTAAAATTACACTCCCTCTTGTCAGTGAAGCCTAATTAAACCAATTTAATTTTCTTCGAAGCTTAACAACATTCCCAATAATTATAAGTGATGGTGATTTCAATTTTTCCTGTTTCACTTTCTGTGTGATATTCAAAAGACGTCCAGTTATAACTCTTTGCTCTGAAGTTGTACCCTGCTCTACAACCGCAATCGGTAGACTTTTGGGAGCGCCGTGCTTGATCAACTGTTCGCATATTTGTGAAAGTGCTAAGAGTCCCATATAAATTACAACTGTTTGATTTGGTTTAGCTAAGGAATCCCATTCAAGTGTTAATTTTTCATCTTTCATATGACCAGTAACAAATATGCATGACTGCGCATAATCTCTATGCGTCAAAGGAATACCTGCATAACTTGATATACCGTTTGCCGCAGTAATGCCAGGGACTACTTGAAATGGAATTTTGTGCTCCATGAGCATTTCTATTTCTTCGCCACCTCTACCAAAAATAAAAGGGTCACCGCCTTTTAAACGCAAAACACGATTACCTTTTTTTGCTAACTTTATAAGTAGTTGATTAATTTTTTCTTGCGGTACAGTATGTCGGTCCTCTTCCTTGCCAACATAAATTAGCTCTGCATCACGCCTCACAAGATTTAATACATCCTTGCTAATAAGTTTGTCATAAAGACATATATCCGACCGCTGCATTAAATGAAGTGCTCTAAATGTCAGTAAATCTGGATCGCCAGGTCCCCCACCAACCAAGAAAACTTCTCCTTGTTTTTTTTGTAGTTTATTCCTTTTAACTAATGTCATTAATTGCTTATCACTCAGCTTTTTAGTTTGATTAAGAAATTGTCTCACTAAAGGATGATCAATAAAATTTTCCCAGAAAATTCTTTTTGATTGCGATGATTCATAACGACCCTTAACAGTATCTCTCATAGAACCCATTATAGATGCGAGCTTGCTAAAGCTGTGTGGAATCAAAGCTTCAATTTTCTCGCGAATAAATTTAGCCAAAACGGGGGCGTTACCTTCGCTTGAAATTGCAATCAATAATGGAGATCGATCTATAATTGATCCCATAGTAAAAGTACAAAGGGAAGGCTCATCAACTACATTTACTGGAATATTAAGTCCCTGAGCAGTTTTAGATACTAACAAGTTAATTTTTTTATTATCAGTCGCTGCAATAATTAACACAGAACGTACTAAATCATTTTTTTCAAAAGTTTTTATTTTAACGTGAATTTTTTTTAATTTTTGATAATCCTGTAATTGCTTACATAATTTAGAAGCAATTACAGTAATTTTTGCATCAGCTCTCAAAAGCATTTCTATCTTTCTTAAAGCAACATCGCCCCCTCCTACAACCAATACTGGCTTATGTATTAAATTAATAAAAATGGGGAAACTTTTCATAAGATCATTTTACATGTTCATTGAAAGATAAATCTTCTCTAAAATCGGATAATTTACCTGTATTATTAATTACTTAAAGACACTATACTTAACATCTCTTAATTTTAATGTATCACCTATTTCATTAGCTTTATGCTTAAAAAAGTTTTTATCAAAACATTTGGCTGTCAAATGAATGAGTATGACTCATCAAAAATGCAAGATGTATTAAATCAATCCCACGAAAGTTCTAAGACAGAAAATCCAGAAGAAGCTGACCTTATTATCTTAAATACATGTTCTGTAAGAGAAAAGGCTGAAGAAAAAATATATAGTCATCTGGGCGAGTATGAAATGCTTAAAAAAACTAATCCAAACCTACTTATTGCGATTGGAGGGTGTGTTGCTAGTCAGGAGGGTGAGAATATTCTTAAGCGAGCTCCTTTTGTAGATCTTATTTTTGGCCCACAAACCCTTCATCGATTGCCAAATTTAGTCAATAAAAGAAAATTGACTGGCTCGACACAGGTAGATATCTCTTTCCCTGAAATAGAAAAATTTGATCATCTACCAGCCCCATGTTTTTCAGGAGCTTCAGCTTTGGTTTCAATTATTGAGGGGTGCAGTAAATATTGTTCGTTCTGCGTCGTCCCCTACACTCGAGGAGAGGAAATTTCAAGGCCATTCGAAGATATATTAGCTGAGACAATTCATCTGGCCTCTTTAGGTGCCAAGGAGATTACTTTTCTTGGACAAAATGTTAACGCTTATCGCTCTTTCACCAAAAATGGAACCCCTGCAGACTTAGCGTTACTCATAGAATATATTTCTGAGATTGATACAATTGAACGAATAAAATTTACAACAAGTCACCCTAATGAAATGAGTGATAATCTAATTGAATGTTTTGGAAAATTTCCAAAGCTCGCAGCACATCTTCATTTACCTATCCAGTCAGGCTCAGATCGAATATTAGCAGCCATGAAAAGAAATTACACAGTATTAGAATATAAAAATATTATAAAAAAACTCAAAAGAAATTGCCCTCAAATTTGTATTAGCTCTGATTTTATTGTTGGATTTCCTAATGAAACAGATAAAGATTTTGATCTTACAAAAAAAATTATTGAGGAAGTTAAATTTGATTTTAGTTTTAGTTTTTTATATAGCGCAAGACCGGGAACTCCTGCCACATATATTCATGACGAAATTCCCTATGACGTAAAATTAAAAAGATTAAATGAAATTCAATTGATCAATAAGGCCCAAGGTAAAGCAATTAGTCACCTTATGTTAGGATCTAAACAGCGTATTTTAATTGATGGTCAGTCATGGAGAAATCCTACTGAAATGGCTGGAAAAACAGATAATAATAGAGTAGTTGATATTAGGGTTGATAAAACATTTATGAATCAATTTGTAGATGTCAGAATTACAGAGGTAACTTCCAAAAGACTACGCGGAGAAATTATCTAATTATGTGTGTGGAGTTTAATTTACCATCAGATAGTAATAGTCATTTATCTAATTTATGTGGGGCTTTAGACCAAAACCTAAAGCAAATTGAAGCAGCTCTTGAAGTAGATATCAAAAGACGTGGGGCAAATTTTAAAGTTAATGGTCCCTCAAAAAATGTTAAAACTGCTGCTGCACTTATCCAAAAATTTTACAAAAAAGCAAATAATCCTATTGAGCTTGAGGATATTCAACTAGGACTTGTAGAGATAAATAAAGACAAGAAAGAACTTTTAGACACTATACAAAGTAATGAGCTCAAAACAAAAAGAATTGATCTAAGAGGAAGAACGCCTAGGCAGAATACATATTTAAAAAATATACAAGATTTTGATATCACATTTGGTATTGGTCCTGCAGGTACAGGTAAAACTTATCTTGCTGTAGCAAGCGCAGTAGATGCTATTAATCGAGATAAAATTACACGAATCATATTAGTTAGGCCTGCTGTAGAAGCTGGTGAAAGATTAGGATTCCTTCCAGGTGATTTAGCTCAAAAAGTAAACCCTTATTTAAGGCCTCTTTATGATGCGCTCTATGATTTAGGTGGCTATGATAATGTTCATAGGATGATAGATAAAGGTATTATTGAAATTGCGCCCTTGGCATATATGAGAGGCCGAACACTTAATCATAGCTTTATTATTTTAGACGAGGCTCAAAATACAACTCCTGAGCAAATGAAAATGTTTTTAACACGCATAGGCTTTGGATCAAAAACTGTTATTACAGGCGACATCACTCAAATTGATTTAGCTAAAGGTCAAAAAAGTGGTTTGATTGAAGCTAAGAAAATTTTATCTAAAGTAAAAGGTATAGCATTTACTCACTTCTTATCTGAAGATGTTGTGAGACACCCTCTAGTTCAAAAAATTATTAATGCTTATGAAAATTTTGAAAAAAAAGAAAGTACGTAATTAGCTTCAAATGGAATTAAGACCGATCATCGTAATACAAGATATGGTGAATACAAAACCAATACTAAAAAAAACACAATGTCTTAAGTGGCTTAAACCTGTCATTGATAAAAATGCAGAAATAACGATCCGGATCGTTAATAACAATGAATCTAAAGTATTAAATAACTTATATTGCAAAAAAAAATATCCAACAAATGTACTTGCATTCCTTGTAGACGACAGTTTTCATATTATTGGAGATATCGTCCTTTGCGCTCCAGTCATAGAAAAAGAGGCGATTGAACAATCAAAAAGTCTTGAGGCCCACTATGCTCACCTCATAATTCATGGCGCATTACACTTATATGGATATGACCATAAAGATGAAAAAGATGCTTATATTATGGAAGCCCAAGAAATTAAAATTCTTACAAGTCTTGGCTATAGAAATCCCTATCTTATAGAAGAGAATAAATCGCAATGAGCGAAATAAAAAAAACTAAATTCATCGAACGGCTTACTCACTTTCTTTTCAGGGAGCCTGAGGATCGAGAACAACTTTTTGATTTACTAAAATCCTCGTATGAAAAAAATTTATTAGATGCTGATTCACTTTCAATGATAGAGGGTGTCCTTCAAGTATCTGAAATGCAAGTAAGGGATATTATGATTCCAAGATCGCAGATGGACGTAATTGATATCTTGCATCCGCCAGAAAAATTTATTCCCTTTATGATCCAAACTGCCCACTCCCGTTTCCCTGTGATTGAAGATGATAAAAATGATGTCATTGGCATTCTGCTTGCAAAGGACCTACTAAAATATTACGCAGGTAATGATTTTGAAATCAGAGATATGTTACGTCCTGCAGTATTTATTCCTGAATCCAAAAGACTTAATGTGCTTCTTCAGGAGTTTAGAGGGAGTCGAAACCACATTGCTATCGTCGTAGATGAATATGGGGGTGTTTCGGGTATGGTTACTATCGAAGATGTATTAGAGCAAATCGTGGGCGAGATTGAGGATGAATTTGATTTTGATGAAACTGAAGATAATATTATTCAGGACAAAAATGGTCACTTCAGAGTAAAAGCATCAACAGAAATTGAGGACTTTAATGGCTATTTTAATGTAAACTTTAGCAGGGAAGAATTTTCAACTATTGGTGGCTTGATTATTCATGCATTTGGCCATCTCCCAAAACGAGATGAAAATATCATTTTTCAAGGATTGAAAATTACAATACTAAAAGCTGATAGTCGAAAGCTCTATTCAGTTCTTATTGAGATTAATTCCCCAGTTAGTAGCATGTAATTTTTTGAACTAATCGAGTTATTTTTTTTCTTAGAGTTTTAGGAGTTTTGTATGAAAAATTTATTGTTAGCTATGCTGTTAATTACATCACCAAAATTGTTTGCTTATGAAACTGATATCAATAAAGATAGCCTCCCTGTAGACGAAAAATCCTTTATCGAAGTTATCAAGCATTTTAATAAAGATGATATTCTCAAAGTACTTGGAGAACCTGCATCTAAGGAAGATATTAAAGTAAAGTCGTCAAGTGAGATCCTGGGATCTGTTTGGCAGTACCACAGAATTAATACTTCAGCAGATGGCAATTATTACCCGACAACAGAATTAGATTTTTTAGATGAGTTTGTTGAGACTGTTGTTTTTATAAACGATAATGGCGAATCGTCAAAAAGTCCTTCTCAAAGCTACAAAATTCAAAAGCCGTAATTCTTTTTTAAGGTTTTATGCTCATAATTCAGTACAATTGTCGTAAACGGCATTTTGTATTTTGTATAAATTTTACCTATCCTTTTATATAATTATTTCTTTTTTGCTTGGAGCCCTCTCGGTTCTGAGCTTTGCTCCCTTTAATTATCAATTTATTTCACTTATTTCCTTAAGCGGTCTTTTTTTCACTTGGCAAAAATTAAATCATGCAAGACAAGGATTTTTCTCGGGACTTTTTTTTGGTTTAGGTTTATTTGGTTGCGGTATCTCGTGGATTTTTATAAGCCTAAATACATACGGGGGAATGCCCTCATGGCTGGCATATTTAAGCACTTTTTTATTATGCCTATTCTTTGCTTTTTTTGTTGGTGTTGTTGGATGGCTGTCTGCACATAGAAAATCTAGCTTTTTTTTAATCCCGTTTATTTGGACAATATTCGAATGGATCAAAGGCTGGTTTTTAACTGGCTTTCCATGGCTCACAATGGGCTATTCGCAAGTACCTTCAAGCCCACTGACAGGATTCTTACCTATTATTGGTATTTATGGGCTTAGTCTTATACTTACATTTCTTGCTCTAATCCTCAGCCTTGTATTCATTGATAAAAATAAACTTTCACAGCTCATAAAAGTGAGCTTAATAGTAAGTATATTAGTAGTAGGGCAACTTTTAAAATATATTAAATGGATAGAACCTGCAGGCGAACCTATATCTGTGTCCCTTATTCAAGGAAATATTGCTCAGGATATTAAATGGGAAAAAGAAACTGTTGCGCAAACATTAAATACCTATCAAACACTCATTCAGAAAACAAAAAGTCAGATTATTCTTCTACCAGAGACTGCTTTACCTCTTCTTTTAGAAGATATTCCTAAAGAATTTAAAGAATCAATTTTAAAACATGCCTCAAAAAAACAAAGTCACATTCTTATGGGTGCTATTGAACGCCAAGATACAAAATACTTTAATGTAGTATTAAATTTAGAAAATGATTCAGCGCAAGTTTATCGTAAATCACATTTAGTCCCTTTTGGAGAGTTCATACCCTTAAAATTTATTTTTCAATATATTTATGAAAATTATCTGAATATGCCTATGAATGATTTATCAAAAGGTAGCATATATCAGATGCCCATAGCCATTGAAAATCAAAATATTGCTTTTAACATTTGTTATGAAGATGTTTTTGGAGAAGAGATTATTCGAGCTCTGCCTTCTGCAACACTCTTAGCTAACGTTAGTAACGATGCCTGGTATGGGAAATCTATTGCAGCTTATCAGCATTTACAATTTTCTCAAGCAAGAGCAATAGAAACAGGAAGAATGGTAATTCGCTCAACGAATAACGGTGTTACAGCCATTATTGATGAACATGGTACTCTTAAAGAAACATTACCTTCTTTCACTGAAGGCGTCCTCGAAGGAAATGTGCAAGGATTTAAAAATGCAACGCCTTATATTTTTCTTGGCAATTGGCCTGTGATTTCTTTATGTTTCATTGTGCTTCTTGGTTGGATTTCAAGGCGTTCAAAACTTTTATGGACTTTAAAAAAGAAGTAGAATGCTTCAATTAGAGATCATTTCACTATGCAACTAACCTTTCAAGACATCATTCTCAAACTTCAAAATTATTGGGCCAACCAAGAATGTGCCATTCTTCAACCCTACGACATGGAGGTAGGCGCAGGCACTTCACATACCGCAACTTTCCTGCGATCACTAGGGCCTGAGCCATGGAAAGCAACATACGTTCAACCTAGTCGACGCCCAAAAGATGGGCGTTACGGTAAAAATCCAAATAGACTTCAACATTATTATCAACTACAGGTCGTTCTAAAGCCCTCCCCATTAGATATTCTAGAGCTCTATTTGGGCTCACTGAAGTCGCTCGGCTTTGATCTTAAACAGAATGATATTCGCTTCGTAGAAGATGACTGGGAGAACCCAACACTTGGAGCTTGGGGCTTGGGCTGGGAAGTTTGGCTCAATGGTATGGAAATTACTCAATTTACCTACTTCCAACAAGTAGGTGGCATTGACTGTAAGCCTATCACAGGAGAAATTACCTATGGACTCGAGAGACTCGCAATGTATATCCAAGGAGTCGACAACGTTTATGACCTCATATGGACTGATAATTTAAAATATGGTGACGTCTATCTTCAAAATGAAATTGAACAAAGTGCATACAACTTTGAACATAGTGATGCTGATTTTTTATTTCAAGCGTTTACTGCCCATGAAAAGGAAGCCAATCATCTCTTGACTAAGCACTTAGCTCTTCCCGCATATGAACAAGTTTTAAAGGCAGCCCATTCTTTCAATCTCTTAGATGCAAGGGGCTCTATTAGTATTACTGAAAGGGCAGAGTATATTGGTCGTATCAGAAATTTAGCCAGAAAAGTTGCAAGTAGTTACCTCCTAAGCAGGGCGAATTTAGGCTTCCCCTTGGCTGATAAAAATCATGCAAAAGAAATCATTGATCAACTTAATGCAAAAAAGACATCTGAATCGTGAGGTTAGATAATTTACTTATTGAGCTTTTAACGGAGGAACTGCCTCCAAAATCTCAAAAGGAAATTGGTATAGCATTTGCAAAAAATGTAAAAGAATTTCTTGATAAGCATCATCTCTCAACTGAAGCCTCTGAAAATTCAATCTTTTCCTCTTCAAGAAGAATCGGTATTTATATAAAAAATATTAAAGATAAAGCTGAAAATCAAAATGTCTCTATCAAATTAATGCCAGCATCTATTGGATTTGATAGTTTAAAAAAACCAAGTGAAGCTCTACTAAAAAAATTATATACGGTTGGTTTGGATGAAAAAGCTTTCGATAATATTATTAAAAAAAATGAAAATAGTAGTGAAATTTTATATATTGACAAAAATATAGAGGGTAAAAAACTAAAGGATATTATTGGTGAATGTATTACATCAAGTCTCTCACGTTTACCCATTAAGAAAATGATGTCTTATCAACTTTCAGATGGGTGGACAACAGTAAATTTTGTAAGGCCAGTTCATGGATTAATTGTTCTTCATGGAGCCAATATTATTAAAACAAATATTCTGGGTATCGAGTCTAATCGAAATACCTTGGGTCATAGGTTTGAATCAAAAAAAGAAATAATTACGATTGGCCACGCTGACAGTTATAAAGAGCAAATGAAAACTGAAGGTAATGTAATTGTATCTTTTGAGGAAAGAAAAGCACTGATTAAAAATAGCTTAAATGAGAAAGCAGCTAATCTTAAAGATCATTTAACTCCTATTGGAGACGAAGATCTTCTTGAAGAAGTTACTGCACTCGTCGAATATCCGAATATTCTAGTGGGTGAATTTGAGTCTAAATTTCTCGAGGTACCACAAGAATGTCTCATTTTATTTATGAAAGCCCATCAAAAGTATTTTCCTTTAATTGATAAAAATAAAAAGCTTACAAATAAATTTTTAATTATTTCAAATATATCTCCACAAAATTCAAGTCTCATTATTCAAGGAAATGAGAAAGTGATCAGGCCAAGATTGTCAGATGCAGAATTTTTTTACATGCAAGACAAGAAAAAAACGCTTCAAAATTATCGCTTACGACTCGAAAATATCATATACCACAATAAACTTGGCTCACAATCTCAAAGATCTAATAGGGTCAAAATTATTGCAACTCTGATTGTAAATAATTTAAATCTATCTAAATTACTCGATGCTGTTATTCTTGCGGCAGATTTGGCAAAAGCAGATTTATCTACCAATATGGTAGTTGAATTTCCAGAACTTCAAGGCATTATGGGTAGATACTACGCACTAAATGAAAAAATTTCTGAAGAAGTAGCATTTGCTATCGAAGATCATTATAAGCCAAGATTTTCTGGAGACACGCTTCCGAGAAGCACTGTCGGCGATATCGTAGCTATTGCGGATAAGATTGAAACCTTAATAGGTTTATTTGCTATAGGTGAAAGACCGACAGGTGATAAAGATCCTTTTGCGCTAAGACGCCAAGCTATTGGTATCATTCGCATTCTTAGTGAAAAAAATATAACTCTTAATTTGAATACGGTTATTACTGAATCTATTCAAGCAACTAAGTTAGCTGAATCTATTGATCTTAATTCATTTATTTATGACCGAATCACTAATTTTTTTAAAGATCAAGGTTATGCTGCAAATGATATTGAAGCTATTCTTTCAATTGAGTCAGGATTAATTCATGAAATACCTAAAAAATTAAATGCAATTAAAGAATTCTTATTACTGCCTGAATCGCAAGATTTAGCGTCAGCTAATAAAAGAGTCAGTAATATTATTAAAAAAGCTGGTCTCAAATTAACTTTGAATGTTAATGAAGCGTTGCTTATAGAAGAAGCAGAAATTAATTTATATAAAATATTAAAGTTAGTAGATGCTGAGTCTAGGAAAGAATATCTGAAAAAAAATTATTCAGTTTCATTAAAATTACTCTGCAAACTTAAAAATCCGATTGATAAGTTTTTTAATGATGTTATGGTAAATGTTGAAAATGAGTCACTTAAAATGAATAGACTTGCCCTTCTCGATAAACTTTATTCTGCAATGAATTTAATTGCTGACTTATCTAAACTCTCTTCTTAAATTATGAAATTAGTCGTTTTAGATAGGGATGGTGTTATTAATGAAGATAGTGTGAATTATATTAAATCGCCCAATGAATGGATTCCTATTCAAGACAGTCTAGAGTCAATTGCACTTTTGAATCAATCTGGTTTTAAAATAGTAGTGGCTACCAATCAGTCTGGAATTGACCGGGGTCTTTTTGACATTTCAACACTTAATCTCATTCATGAAAAAATGTTTAAATTACTTTCCCAACAAGGTGGGCACATTGATGCTATCTTTTTTTGCCCCCATAAAGCTGAAGAAAATTGTGAATGCCGCAAACCCAAATCAGGTATGTTAAAAGAAATTGCGCTTCGATTCTCGATTAATTTAAAAAATGTTCCAGCCATAGGAGACTCCCTAAGAGATCTGCAAGCCTATGATGCAGCTGGGGCACAGCCTATTCTTGTTAAGACAGGAAAAGGTGAGGAGACGCTTGCTCGAGGTGGGCTACCCAAAGATACCTGGATCTGTAAAAATCTCGCAGAGGCAGCGCAAAGAATTATTGCGGAGTATGCTTAATTGAAAATAATGCTTTATTTAAGATCCATTATTTTTCTTCTTGGTATGTGGATTTTTACTATTCCATTTACCCTGGTATCTCTTCTTACATTTCCGTTTCCACCCATTAGAAGATATAAATTTATTTCAATTTGGGCAAAAACAATGCTATATTGGCTTCAAATTTCCTGTAATCTAAATTTTGTTATCAAAGGGGAGCAAAACATAGGTTCTACAGCATCGATTGTCCTTTCCAAACATCAATCAGCATGGGAAACCCTTGCTTTTCAAAAAATCTTCCCTCCGCAAGTATGGGTTCTAAAAAAAGAATTATTATGGGTTCCATTTTTCGGATGGGGCCTAGCTATGACTTCCCCCATCGCTATTGATCGCAGAGCAGGTCGAAAATCTCTAGAACAAATTCTCTATCAAGGCTTCGATCGACTTAAGAAAGGCTTTTGGATTGTTATGTTTCCTGAAGGTACAAGAATTTCACCGGGACAAAAAGGCAAATATCATATAGGTGGAGCTTGGATTGCTTCAAAATCAAATACACAAGTTATTCCTGTTGCTCATAATGCTGGTTTATTTTGGCCAAAAAATTCAATTCTAAAAAAACCAGGAACTATCAAAGTAAGTATTGGCAAACCAATAGATGTATCAAATAAAGAACCTAATGAAATAATCAAGCTTACAGAAAATTGGATTGAAAAAGAGGTTTTAAACTTAAATGATTAATTTAAAACCTACTAATCTTGAACTATTTTTACCTAGTGGTAAAAAAATTAAATATCTTTTAAAGAGAAGAAATCGAAGGACAATTGGTTTAAAAGTAGATCATGATGGTCTTGTTATTCATGCGCCAATTCTTATTCCAAGATCGCGTATTGAAGAACTTATTGCTCCAAAACTTGATTGGATTCAAAAAAAGCTTTCTCTTCAGTTAAGCAAGAAGAAGAAAATCAAATGGAAAACTGGGGAGTTAATCCATATCTTAGGAAATAAAGTTATCTTAAGTCTTAAGGCAAACAAAACGAACTCGGTCCTTCAAGATAAAGATGTGCTTTATGTCAACACAAATTGTGTTAATGATCAAACACATTCTGTTAAGCTCGTATCCAAATGGCTAAAAGAAAAAGCACTAAAAGATTTTGTTCGAAGAGTGGAAGTATTTAGCGTTAAGTTAAATGCTTATCCCTCTAATGTCTTCCTCTCAAATGCAAAATCACGATGGGGAAGCTGTAACAGCAAAAAGGAAATTAGGCTTAATTGGAGGCTTATTCAAGCGCCTCCTTATATTATTAATTATGTGATCTGTCATGAATTAGCTCATCTTAAAGAAATGAACCATTCAAATCGTTTTTGGGAAGAAGTGGGGAAAGTGCTTCCTGAATATCGCTCATCTGAAAAAGAACTCAAAACACTCTCGAGCGACTTATATCTCATAGGCTAAATAAGTCTTGCGAGATCACTCGCCATGTCTTCGGGTGTCTGACTATTTCTTATGTGAAGCTTAATGCTCCCACTCTTATCAATCACATATAAACCTGCACTGTGATCAATGGTATAGCCTGCCTTGCTGCCATCATTAACCTTTTGATGAAAAATCTTAAACTGACTTGTCACTTTATTAATATCGTCCTCTGACCCAGTAAGACCTATAAAAGAACCATTAAATGTTGGAATAAATTTCTTTAACACC
>SYKG01000013.1 GCA_005797835.1 Methylotenera sp. | reverse complement strand
CTGATACTCGAAGTTTTTTTAGCAAAAGTTTTGGGGGCAGATTCTCGTCGATGAACTGATTTTTGGTTAGCAAACTTTTTATCACCAAATGATTTTTGGTCACTATCAGGCCTACTAAAACTAGGTTTCCTGTGTGAAGTTTTCCCAAATAATCTTTTCTCAATCGCTTTTTTTTCAAATGGACTTCGAGGTGAGCGAGGTTCAGCATCGCGTCTTGGTAGTTCATTCGTAGCAAAGTCTTTTCTAAAAGTTTTTTGATCGCCAAAAGATTTCTTATTGCCAAATGATTTCTTGTCACTGAATGATTTTTTATCACCAAAAGTTTTTCTGTCGCCAAAAGATTTCATATTTCCGAACGATTTCTTGCCACCGAATAATTTTTTTTCATCAAAAGTTTTTTTGTCACCAAATAATTTCTTATCTCCGAAACTGCGCTTACTTCCCCTTGATTTAGATTTTCTTTCTTCTCCTAATTGATCGCGAGATTTAACTTTAGGCTCAAAGCCTGCCATTATATGGACTTCAATTTTATGTCCCGTGTATTGTTCTATATCACGAAGTGCTTTGCCATCCATAGGTGCTACAAATGAGATGGCGATACCTTCTTTCTTAGCTCTGCCTGTGCGCCCAATTCGATGGACATAGTCTTCTGCAAATTTTGGAAGATCATAATTAATGACGTGTGAAATTCCATCTACATCAATACCTCGCGCTGCAACGTCTGTTGCAACAAGAACGCTAATATCCTTATGCCTAAATTTTGTGAGGGTTCGGTTTCTAGCACCTTGGGCCATATCACCGTGCAATGCACCTGTCTTATGACCAGCGTTATAAAGTTCATCAGCCAACAAATCTGCATGACGTTTTGTGGAGGTAAAGATTAACGACTGTTTGAAGTCAGGTTGAATAAGTAAGTGTTCGAGGAGTTTATTTTTATGATTTAAGTTATCCACAAAATACATGTGTTGCGTAATATTCTTATGTTTTTCTTTCGAGTGTGAGATCTCAATTGTTTTAGGATTGTGTAAAAGATCTTTGGCGATTTTACTAATCTGCCCATCTAATGTGGCTGAAAATAATAAGGTCTGATGTTTGGTAGTAATCGCAGCACATATTTTTTTCACATCAGGAATAAAACCCATATCGAGCATACGATCCGCTTCGTCTAACACTAACATTTGTAGTCGTGATAAATTAATACGACCACGTTCCATATGATCTAATAGTCGACCTGGTGTTGCGATCAAAATATCTAATGGTTGTGATAATAATTTATTCTGTAATGGATAGGGCATACCACCTACAATACTAGTGGTTTTAGCCTTGATAAATGTTCCATATTTACGCGCAGCTTCATTAATTTGAGCCGCTAATTCGCGAGTTGGTGTGAGTACTAAAATACGTGGACCACGCTCCTTCAGGGGATGAGGGGTCGCTAATAAATTTAATGCTGGCAAAATAAATGCGGCTGTTTTACCTGTACCTGTTTGAGCAGATGCCATCAAGTCATGACCCTCTAAAATCACAGGGATAGATTTTTCTTGAATGGGTGTGGGGGTTTTATAGCCGACACTATGAAGTGCTCGAAGAATTTCTCGGTCGAGCTTTAATGTTTCAAAAGACAATGTCAAACTCCTAAGAAAAGGTTGGGTGCATTTAATCTTTTAAAAAATCAAAACTTCCAATCACTAGATTTAAACGCTGGCTGTGTATTACTTGATGTGAGTGCGCAGTATATCGATAAATCCATGAATATCAAAGCTTATTTTGCCCTTAAATATGCTAGAATTCGGCCTCATTTCAATTTTGGTATTCTCTTTATGTCGCGCAATTTAAGAAACATCGCCATCATAGCGCACGTGGATCATGGCAAAACTACCCTCGTCGATAAACTCCTTCAGCAGTCAGGTACATTTGCGCAACACCAGGCCATAACAGAACGTGTGATGGATTCTAACGACATTGAAAAAGAGCGTGGCATCACAATCCTAGCTAAAAATACCGCAGTCAACTTTGAAGGCACTCATATTAATATTGTGGATACACCTGGCCATGCTGACTTTGGGGGTGAAGTAGAACGTGTATTAGGTATGGTAGATGGCGTAGTATTGCTCGTGGATGCAGTAGAAGGCCCTATGCCTCAAACACGTTTTGTGACTAAAAAAGCATTAGCGCTAGGTTTAAAACCTATTGTCGTCATTAATAAAGTGGATCGTCCGGGTGCGCGTTCGGATTGGGTGATTAACCATACCTTTGACCTATTTGCAAATTTAGGGGCGACCGATGAACAACTTGATTTTCCTATTGTGTATGCATCTGCATTGAATGGTTTTGCAACACTAGATTTAGATCAAAAATCAGATTCGATGAAGCCTTTATTTGAGACTGTAATAAAACATGTCAGCCCTCCTGAAGGCAGTCGAGATAAACCATTACAACTCCAAATTTCAGCGCTTGATTATTCAACTTATACCGGTCGTTTAGGTGTGGGAAAAATTAAAAATGGTGTAATCAAATCAGGCCAGCCAGTTGTTGTTATGCATGGAGATAAACAAGTATCACAAGGTCGTATCAATCAAGTCTTAGGTTTTAAAGGATTGGAACGTATTCCAATAGATACGGCTGAAGCTGGGGATATTGTGATTATTTCAGGGATCGAAGAGATTGGTATCGGGGTCACCATTGCTGACCCCAATAATCCTGTGGGTCTTTCCATCATGGCTGTTGACGAGCCAACGCTCACCATGGACTTTATGGTAAATACTTCACCACTCGCAGGCACCGAAGGCAAATTTGTGACGAGCCGTCAAATTCGAGATCGTCTCACAAAAGAATTATTAGTTAATGTGGCGTTAAGAGTTGAAGATACTCAGGATGCAGATATATTTCGAGTTTCAGGTCGTGGTGAATTACATCTTACAATCTTATTAGAAAATATGCGTCGTGAAGGTTTTGAATTAGCAGTGGGTAAACCACGTGTGGTCTATCGTGAAATCAATAGTCAAAAATGTGAGCCTTATGAAGTCTTAACGGTTGACTTAGAAGATGATTCTCAAGGGGGTGTGATGGAAGAATTAGGGCGTCGCCGCGGTGAAGTCCAGAATATGGAATCGGATGGAAATGGTCGTACACGTTTAGAATATAAAATTCCAGCAAGAGGTTTAATTGGTTTTCAAGGTGAATTCATGACCATGACCAGAGGTACTGGTCTTATGTCCCATGTTTTCGATGAATATGCTCCTGTAAAGGCGGATATGCCAGGACGTCGCAATGGTGTATTAATTTCAGCTGAGCACGGTGAGGCAGTCGCTTATGCCTTATGGAAACTTCAGGATCGTGGTCGTATGTTCTCAAGCCCAGGTGATAGGTTGTATGAAGGTATGGTGATTGGTATGCATAGTCGCGATAATGATCTCGTTGTGAATCCAATTAAAGGTAAGCAACTCACAAACGTCCGAGCATCAGGGACAGACGAAGCCGTAAGACTAGTTACGCCTATTCAATTAACACTTGAATCTGCTGTAGAGTTTATCGAGGACGATGAATTGGTTGAAATCACTCCTAAATCGATTCGTATTCGTAAACGATATCTATTGGAACATGAAAGAAAAAGAGCTTCTAAAGAATAATTAGATAGAATATCCCCTTATGAACAGACATATTAAAAAATATTTTTTTTATATATGGGGAAGGTTTTTAGAAGTGCTTGGATATTATGACCAGTCGCTTCATTTTTATGCACGTGCGATTCGAATTCGTACCTTCTTCCTTGATGTTCAAACCCGATACAAAATAGCTTTTGAAAAAAGTTCTCGTCAATGCACTTTTGAATTACAAGGAGGTATTGGTGATTTTCTTCAACATCTGCCTTTTTTATTAAAAAATAAAAAAGCAAATTACATTTTAGTGACACATTTTCCTAGAGCTAAATCCTTTTTTGAGACATTGGGTATTAAAATTCAAAATTATCATTTTTACAAATTGAGGGAAGAGCACCACGTCATTAAAGATTCCCTGAAAGAAAATAAGAATTTTTACCCTGCACCAAGACAAATCTTTTTTGATAGTTTTCCATTTCCTATAAAACAAAAAAATATATTTCAAAATAAATCAATACCTATAATTGGACTTCATATGACGCCAAGTGCTATGACAAGTAATCCACTGAGTAAAGAATTAATTGATCAATTAATTAAAAAACTGCTTACTTATCCCATCAAAATTATTCTCTTCGGTACCCGAAAAGAACTTAACCTATTTAAATTTACAAAAAGTGATCATGTTTTCTTTGCTTCACATGAGAATATTATTGAGAACTTAACTTTGGTTCAATATTGTGATGTGATGATTGGAGCAGATAGCGTTTTTAAGTCAATGGCTTCAATGGCAAAAATTCCGACTATTTTATTTTACGAGGATGTCAAAAGTCACTTTAGAGATCGAGTCTTTATCAATCCTTATGTAAAGGAAAAAATTATATTTCCTTATAAATATCAATATCAATCTCTTAAAGGTAATAGAATTCAGCCTGCTATTGATTTCATCATGGGAATTCTTAAAAATAAATTAAAATTAATTTAGTCAAAATGAATCTATAATTAAAGAAAATTCAAGTGAAAAAAATTAAACAAGCTTTATTTTTAAAAACAAAAAATATTGGGGATTCAATTATTTTGACTTCAGCTATTTCTGCACTTCCTCAGAATTATGGTTATGTCGATATAGTGTGTTTACCTGAAAGTGAACCTATTTTTAAAATGCATCCTCGTGTGCGAAATATTTTTGTTATGCCACGACATCTAAAAGGTATTTCAAAAGTGATTACTTACTTTATGTTTTATAAGCAAATTACTTCTCATTCTTATGATTTATTAGCACATTTTTCGAATGATTGGCGTGGGGCAATGCTTCAGCGATTATTTCCAGCAAAGTTAAGTGTGGGAAGAAAAACTGAGCGTCGAGGTAGATTTTGGCATCAATCTTTTGATGTTTTGTCTGAACCTTTAGATGATATAAGACCTATCGCAGAACAAGATGTAGATTTATTAAGAGCAGTTGATCTCTTTAAATCTAAAAAAGCACCCCCTTATCTTATGCAACCTTCTTTAAAACACAAAACAAAAATTGAAGCTTGGTTAAATCAACAATCAATTAAGTTGAATAAAAATCTTGTACTTATTCATGCACCTTCACGTTGGAAATTTAAGGAATTGCCAATTGCGATTTGGGTAAGTGTGATTGATACTCTTATACAAAACAAATGTGAAGTAGTGTTATGTGGCTCAAAAGATGATCTTTTAACAAATGAAGCAATTTTCGCAGTGTGCACAATGAAACCACCTATCACAAGGAATTTTTCATTAATGGATACAGCGGCAATTTATAGTATGGCTCAGCTTGTACTAACAATTGATAGTATGTCGACGCATTTAGCGAGCGCGACACAAACTCCTGTGATAAGTATTTTCGGACCCAGTAATGAAAAAAATTGGGGCCCTTGGAGTAACAAATCAAAAGTAATTGCATTAACAGCATTAGACGCACCTACTTTTACTTGTAGGCCATGTGGACAGGATGGCTGCGAGGGATCCAAGATCAGTCAATGCCTTATTCAAATGAAGCCCGATCTGATTATCCGAGAAGCATTAAATATG
>SYKG01000071.1 GCA_005797835.1 Methylotenera sp. | reverse complement strand
GTCGGCTTTTTTAATGGATGTTAAATGGTAGTTAATGTATTCGTTATTAAGAAGTGAATAACGGATGAAAATCAGAAAAGGGTAAATTATGTTTAAAGCAATTAAGAAAAGTATTCAATTTGGTTCACATACCTTAACACTTGAAACAGGTGAAATAGCTAGACAAGCAGATGGTGCAGTTTTAGTTAGTTACGGAGATACAGCATTATTAGTCACAGTTGTTGGTAAACACGATGTTAAAGAAGGTCAGGATTTTTTCCCTCTTACAGTTGATTATCAAGAAAAAACATATGCCGCAGGAAAAATTCCTGGCGGTTTTTTCAAGCGAGAAGGACGACCGAGTGAAAAAGAAACATTGACCTCACGTTTAATTGATCGTCCGTTGCGTCCATTGTTTCCTGAAAGTTTTTATAACGAAATTCAAATTGTTGCTATGGTGGTATCGTCTGATAGTGAAATAGATTCTGATATTCCAGCAATCATTGGTGCTTCAGCAGCATTGGCTATTTCTGGTATTCCTTTTTATGGGCCGATTGGTGCAGCTCGCGTTGGCTATGTTAATGAAGAATATGTAACGAATCCAACAGCCTCACAATTAAAAGAAAGCGAACTTGACTTGGTAGTTGCAGGAACAGATTCTGCAGTGCTAATGGTGGAATCAGAGGCAAAAGAATTACCAGAGAGCGTGATGCTAGGTGCAGTGCTTCATGGCCATAAAGAAATGCAAGCTGTAATTAAAATGATTAATGAATTAGCCAAAGAAGTGGGTAAAGAGCCATGGGATTGGGTTGCACCAGAACCAGACAAAGCACTCATCAAGAAGATTCATGATTTAGCAGCGAAAGATGTTCATGCGGCATTTCAAATCAAATCAAAAGGCGAGCGTTCAGCTAAATTAGAAGCAATCAAAAACAAAGTGTTCACTCAATTAATTACTGAAGATACAGATACGATTGAAACTAATAAAATAAAGAATGAATTTTTTAATCTAGAAGCAAAAACAGTCCGCACACAAATTTTAGATGGTGAGCCACGTATTGATGGTCGGGATACTCGGACTGTTAGACCAATTGCGATTAGAACAGGCGTTCTTCCAAGAACTCATGGCTCAGCGCTTTTCACACGCGGAGAAACACAAGCACTTGTTTTAGCAACACTTGGTACAGGCCGCGATGAACAAATGATTGATGCGCTTCAAGGCGAATATTCAGATCGTTTCATGCTTCATTATAATATGCCACCCTATGCTACTGGCGAAACAGGGCGTGTAGGCACACCTAAGCGTCGTGAAATTGGTCATGGAAGATTAGCTAAGCGAGCATTGATTGCAGTATTGCCTTCTAAAGAAGATTTTAGTTATACAATTCGGGTAGTTTCTGAAATCACAGAATCCAATGGTTCAAGCTCTATGGCTTCTGTATGTGGAGGTTGTCTAGCACTAATGGATGCTGGCGTACCAATCAAAGCTCACGTTGCAGGTATAGCGATGGGTCTGATTAAAGAGGGCAACCGTGTCGCTGTTTTAACAGATATTTTAGGTGACGAAGATCACTTAGGTGATATGGACTTTAAAGTCGCGGGAACCGAAGATGGGATTACAGCCCTTCAAATGGATATTAAAATTACAGGTATCACAACTGAAATTATGCAAGTGGCATTAAGCCAGGCTAAAGAAGGACGTGAACATATTTTAGCGATCATGAAAAAAGAAATGAAAGGAAGCCGTAAAGAGCTTTCCTCGTTTGCACCAAGAATTATTACTGTGAAAATTCATCCAGATAAAATTCGTGAGGTCATTGGTAAGGGCGGATCTGTGATCAAAGCTTTAACAGAAGAAACAGGCGCTACTATTGATATTGAAGATGATGGTACCATTAAGATTGCTTGCGTAGATGGGCAGCAAGGCGAAGAAGCGAAGCGCCGCATTTTAGAAATCACTGCAGAAATTGAAGTAGGTCAAATCTACGAGGGCACTGTCATTAAGATGTTAGATTTTGGAGCAATTGTATCGCTCATTCCTGGGAAAGATGGTTTACTTCACATTTCACAAATTGCCCATCAACGTGTAAACGCTGTGACTGACTTCTTGTCTGATGGACAAAAAGTGAAAGTGCAAGTGATTGAGGTGGATGATAAGGGTCGTGTTCGTTTGAGTGCGAAAGCCCTGATTACGCCCCCAACTGCTGAAGCAAAACCTGAAAGTAAAAAATAAGATTCATTGTTTTAAAGAAATTTAAAATAATAAAAAACCCGATTTCATCCGGGTTTTTTATTTAAATAAATTAACTAACCTGCCATTTGTTTTTCACGAATCTCATCAAGCGTTTTACAATCAATGCAAAGTGTTGCTGTAGGACGAGCTTCTAGACGTTTTAAACTAATTTCTTCACCGCAAGCCACGCAGTATCCATAATCATGGCTTTCTATATTTATTAAAGTCTCATCAATTTTTTTGATTAGTTTACGTTCACGATCGCGGTTTCTAAGTTCAAGAGCCATATCGGACTCTTGGCTTGCACGATCATTAGGATCTGCGTATGAAGTCAGTTCGTCTTGCATCGTATGCACTGTGCGATCAATATCATGACTTAATTCTGATTTCCATTCGTTAAGAATCGCACGGAAATGATTAAGTTGGCTTTTACTCATATAGCTTTCGCCCTTTTTTGCTTCATAAGCTCTAAATTTTTTCAGGCTTTTCGGAGATGAGCCTATCGCTCTAGATTTAAGTGAAATAATTTTTGCGGGGATAGGTTTTTTTATGCTAACTTTTTTAGCTGTGGCTTTTTTCTTTGCTACAACTTTCTTCGCAGCTGGTTTTTTCTTTGCCACAACTTTTTTAGCTGGGGCTTTTTTCTTTGCCACAACTTTTTTAGCTGGGGCTTTTTTCTTTGCCACAACTTTTTTAGCTGGGGCTTTTTTCTTTGCTACAACTTTTTTAGTTACTTTTTTATTTGCCATTTTTAATCCTAAAGAAAAAACAAATCAAAATGATGCGAAAGTTTACACTGATCGACTATGAAAGCAAGATGTAATTGATTTATTTTTTCGAACATTTATTGGGCAAATAGCTTTTGAGCGAGAAGTGTATTTTCCATCAATGTTGCGACTGTCATAGGACCAACTCCTCCTGGAACAGGGGTTATAAAACTAGCTCTAGTCTTAGCAACATCAAATTCAACATCACCTACGAGCTTTCCGTCATCCAGCCTATTAATACCAATATCAATAACAATAGCGCCAGGTTTAATCCAATGACCTTTTATAAACTCTGGCTTTCCTCTGGCTGCGACAACAATATCTGCTAATTCAATTTTTTGCTGAAGATTTTGGGTATAGCGCTGACATATCGTGACCGTGCATCCTTTTAAAAGAAGTTCTAGCGCCATAGGGCGACCTACATTATTTGATGCACCCACAACGATCGCATCAAGCCCTTGTGTTGGAAGTTGCGTCGCTTCGATGAGTTTTATCACCCCGAAAGGGGTGCAAGACCTTAATTGGGGCTGTTTTAATGCTAAAAGACCAATATTTTTTGGATGAAATCCATCCACATCTTTATATGGCAAAATAGTCTCAAAAATAACATCTTTATTAATGTTATCTGGAAGAGGTGACTGTACAAGGATGCCGTCAATATTAGCGTCATCATTTAATGTTTCAATAAGCGTAATGAGATCTTTTTCAGATGTTGTGACGGGCAAGTCATAAGCAACTGACTTCACACCAATTTTTTCACAAGCCAGGCGTTTATTCCTGACATAGATGGAAGATGCAGGATCACTACCTAAAAGAATCACTGCTAAACTTGGATGGCGAATACCTTGTTTTGATCTCGTAACAATTTCTTGTTTGAGATTTTGCAGAAGTTTTTCAGAAACTGCTTTCCCATCAATTATATTAGCAGACATGGATTGACCTATGGATTAAAAACATCACTTTAACATATTGGACTTTTAACTATGCTCTATGCCGAGAGAATATTTTGTAAGTGAGAACATCAAAGAATATAATCAAATAATATATTTTAAAAGAAACTCAAAGTGATGAAAAAAAAGTTTTTAGTTAGTTTTATTAGTATTAATTTTTAGAATAGATGTATCTATTTTTCAGCTCATCATGCTATGAGTGAGTACTGTAAAATGTATAGTAAAAATTATTTAATGAGGCAGATATTGATCATAATAGAAGTCTAGATCGTGATGAAGCAAAAATAATTTGCAAAGAAGATTTTGATTTTAGGGTATAGATCATGATGGGACATTGTCTCAAGAAGGGCTCATTGTATGCAAAGGTAAGAAAGGTAAATCAGGCTACAAAAAAACCGCTAAACCTACGTAATTAGAGGAAATCGGTGAACTTAAGGTGGCCCCTTTCATTTGACCTAAGCCCTTAATTAGGCTATATTCTCGCCCTCGGGGTGTAGCGTAGCCTGGTAGCGCGTCTGCTTTGGGAGCAGG
>SYKG01000012.1 GCA_005797835.1 Methylotenera sp. | reverse complement strand
GCATCTGATGCCTTTAGTTTATTTGAGGAGGAAGGTATTTTATCAAGTCATGTCGGTCAAAAATTTCAAAATGAGGTTTTATCAAAAGGTGGTTCGAGGCCTGCTATAGAATCTTTTATTGCCTTCCGAGGGCGTGAACCCTCTGTCGATGCATTGCTGAGACATAGCGGTATGACTTAAATACTATGAAGCTAGCAACATGGAATGTAAATTCTCTTAATGTAAGATTGAGTCAAGTTGAAGATTGGATTAAGAAAATAAATCCTGATCTTCTTTTGCTTCAAGAAACAAAACAAGAAAATGTTAAATTTCCTCACGAATCATTAGATGCTCTGGGTTATAAATCTATCCATAACGGACAAAAAACTTATAATGGAGTTGCAATCATAAGTAAATATGAACTTCTTGACACACAAAATAATATTCCTGGGTTTGAAGACGAGCAAAAAAGACTAATTGCTGCAACTATAAATACAAATCTTGGAAAAATTAGAATAGTTTGTATTTATGTTCCTAATGGCCAAACTGTAGATTCAGATAAATATCTCTATAAACTTAATTGGTTAAAACATTTCACTCTTTGGCTAAAAAATGAAATGGTAATTTATCCAAATATTATTATTGCAGGTGACTTTAATATTGCACCTCAAGATATTGATTGTCATGATCCAGAAGGATGGAAAAATAATGTCCTTGTAAGCCCCAAAGAAAGGGAAGCCTTTCGAAAAATTATTGATTTAGGTCTATCAGATAGCTTTAGAACCTTAAACCCTTCCGAGATTAATTATAGCTGGTGGGATTATCGTATGGCTGGCTTTAGAAGAAATCTTGGCATGCGCATTGACCACATCCTCGTAGATAAAAATCTAACGGATAAAATAAAAATATCTACCATTGATAAAGGACCAAGAAATTCTGAGCGTCCCTCGGACCACGCACCCGTCATGGTGGAAATCTAATCTACTTTACCTTAATTCCAAGTTGTTTTAATTTTCTGTACAAATGGGTTCTTTCAATGCCAGAAACTTCAGAAAGTTTTGCTATGCTTTGATCATTATGATTTAAATGATGTTTAAAATACATTTTTTCAAAATCATCACGTGCATCTCTAAGTGATTTTTTAAAAATATCATCCAAATCTTGATCTTTGTTATCTCTAATCTTCTTAGAAGCCATGTTTTTATGATGCAATAAGTTAAATTGACTAGAAACACGCCTTACATCATCTATAGTAATTTTTTCAAGTAAGCTTGTGCGCATTAAATTTAATACAAAACTCTCAAGTTCTTCAATATCACCAACCCAATCCATAGAGCGCATCATGTTTAAAGCTGCCACATCAAACTCTTTGTAATCTGACTTATTTGATTTTGCAAGATACATCGTCAAAATAGATGAGGCAATCTCTGGAATATCTTCTTTGTGTTCATCAATTGATGGTAGTAATAACGATCCAGGTAATAACTCATTCAAAATATATTTATCAAAGTTTACTTCTTTCATCTGATTAAGAGATTTTGATGTTGCACAGATAATTCTTACATCATAATTAGTTGCTTTTGCAATCAACAAGTTTAAACCCTTTTGTTGAGATTTATTTAAATGATAAATTTCATTTAAAAATATAGTACCACCCCTATTTTGATCAAGAAGTTCAGTAGGGGTATTTGAAACAACCTCAAAGTCTTTTATGTTAATCCAAGGTTGATTTTTTGGATGTAAGTATTGTGCACAAATTTTGGCACAGCCTCCATCTGGACCAAGAAAAAGAAGAGATGTCTTTACGGAATTTAATTTATCAAGTCGTTTCTTAAGGTCCTGTATAACAAAACTTTTGCCAACATTTAGAAGATTAATTTCTATTTTTGGCATATTATTTGAGTGCTTAATTGCCTCATTAACAGTCTTCAAAAGCTTTTGAAGCGTAATAGGCTTTTCAAGAAAATCAAAAGCACCAATTTTTGTAGCCTCCAGAGCTGTATCAATTGTTCCATGCCCTGACATCATTACAACTGGACTAGTAAGAAATTTTTCATTAACCCATTCTTTAAGAAGAGTAATACCATCGCAATCAGGCATCCATATATCTAATAAAATGAGATCAGGTAGTTTGTTTTTCTTAAGGTCACGTGCTTCTGACGCATTCTGAGCTAGAAAAATTTCAAATCCTTCATCAATAAGGATCTCTCTGAGTAATTCTCGTATACCTAACTCATCATCAACTACAAGTATTTTTTTTGCGCTCATGATTATTTACTTTTAGATATTGGAAGCTGAATATTGATATGAGCCCCACCTGTTCCTAAATTTTTAATAGCAATCATACCTTCATGCTCTTCAATTATTTTTTTTACAATAGCTAAGCCTAAGCCAGTTCCATGCGATTTAGTTGTGACATAAGGCTCAAATGCTCTTTTTAGTATATCTGATGAAAACCCAGGGCCATTATCTTCAATAGATAGTACTATATAATTTTTAAATTTACTCGTTTTGATCTGAATAGCTGGGTTTTTTGTATAAATTAACATAGCATCTTGCGCATTTTGAATAAGATTAATTAGCACTTGTCTCATCATATTTAAGTCTACTTTTATTTTTGGTAGCTTTTTTATGAAATTCGTTGATATTTTAATTCCAGAGTTTTCAAATAAATTAAAAATTTCTTTAATCAATTTATTAATATCTGTTAGTTCGAGATTTAATTTTGGAGCGCGTGCATATTCACTAAATTCATTGACCATAGTTTTCATCGCGTCCACCTGATTAACAATAGTCCCAACAGCTTTGTCTAAAATATCTGTATCATCTTTATTCAATTTAGATCCCAATTTATGCTGAATTCTCTCCGCAGAGAGCTGGATAGGTGTAAGTGGATTTTTAATTTCATGCGCAAGTCTCCTCGCAACTTCTGACCATGCTGCATCTCTTTGAGCTTGAATCATCATAGTGACGTCATCTATCATTAAGACATAGTTATTAAGTTTATTCTGAATTAGTGGGTTAATCTGAAGTGAAATCATTTGATTATTTTTTTCATATTTTATTTCAAATTGCTTTTTAATTGCTTTTTGTTTTTTCTTACCATAAGACATAATTTCTTCTTCGATACCTATAATAAAATCCTTTAATAATTTATTCTTACTTGAGATTGAACTTAGCAATTTATCTGTACTTTTCGATAAATCAACTCGTAATATTCCTGAGGCTGCAATATTGAATGATTTAATTTCCATCTTATTATTAATAACAATTACACCTGAAGATAAATGAGCTAGCACTGTTTCAAGATATGCCCTTGCTGTCTCTAATCGCATCTGATTATTTTTAGATGTTTGAGTGGCCTGATCTAACTGCTGTGTCATACTATTAAAAGATCTAACTAATACGCCTAGCTCGTCATTACCCTTTTCAGGAATCATTGTCTTAAAATTACCCTTGGCAATCTTTTTCGTCCCCTCAGCCAGAAGAGCTAGGGGCTCGGACAATTTTCTACTTAGTAAAAATCCAATGGCTACTGCCGTTAATATTGCAAGCATAAGTACAAGTGTTAATGTAATCGAGAAAATTACTTTTAATGAATCTCGACTATAAGAGAGCTTCTGATATTCTTGAAATACCTCTTGAACTGATTCTGCAGTCGTTGATAAAGTTTCTGGGACTGGCTGAAGAATTTGTAAGATTAATCTTTCATTGGAAACTGAAGCCCCACTGATTGGCACCAATACTCTTAAATAAAGCCCTTTATTTTTTATCGGTTCAATTTTTCCATAGGTATTATTTTCGGCCTGTTTGAGTTGTATTAATGATGGCAGTGCAGGCAAGAATGATTCTGGATCATTACTGGAGACAGCAATAATTCTTCCTTGATCAGAAAAGATTGTGGCATCTTGAACTCCTGTTTTTTCTCGAAGATCGCTAAGTGCGGCATATTGTGATGTTGTGGGTATAGATGAAAGTGTAAATACCATTCTCTCTGCCTTTAATTCTAAATCCGTTAACATAATATCTAATGCTTTTTGGCCTAGTTTTAGGCCTCCATCTAGAGCTGTTTCAACTTTAACGTTAAACCAAGATTCAATAGATCGTGTTAGGAAATTGACAGAAACTAAATATACAATTAATCCTGGTATAACAGCCATAAGCGTAAAAGACACTACGAGACGCATTGATAAACGACTACCGATCACATCTTTTTTAATATTTCCAAATAGTTTTATTATTTGATGTGCAATCATTGCAATCAAAGATATGATAAAAATACTACTTAATGAAAGAATAATTGTGTAAGAACTCCCTGAAATAAATTCAGAGCTTGAACTTGCTTTTGATAGAAGAAATAAAAGCAACGCCCCAACTAAACTAGCAATGGCTAGAAGATATCTCATTTCTTGTTTTCAAACGTCCATTGAAATTGTTTAGAAGCTAATTGCCATTCTTGATTAGTTGTAATATCAACTTGAAGCTGTTTTGGTAATTTAGTCTGATCTAATTTAACTTGAAGATAAGCTAAATACTTCTCAGTATCTTCAATCTGTGACTTATCGAATACTCGCCAATTTTTTATTTTTTTAAGTTCATTTTTTGCTTGAGTTAAATTGTCAAAAGAAATAAGACGGCTCTCAGATTCGGTGAGGATAAATTGCTTTGATAATGCATGAAAACTTAATATAATTTCTTTTGTTTTTTTAGTAACTTCTTTATCAAACCAATATCTTTTAAATTTTTTAAGTTCAAATTCAAAAACAAAATTTATAGGAATACCTTTTCTGATTGCCTCGTCCAAATCATCACTAAAAGTTAAATCAAAATCAGCAGTTAATAAATATGCCTCAAATTGACTATGGATTTCAGCAGTTTTAATATTCAAACTATTATCAGCTGCAATAATAGATGATGAATGAAATACGCTTATCCAGAGAATAAAGAGGAGGCTTAGTTTAATGTTTTTCAAGTAAAGCATAAAAGAATCCATCATGATTATCGTTCGGTATTAATTGATTTTCATATTTGCTATATTTCGAATCAACTGACCATTTTACTTCTTTTGCATCCCCATTCTCTTTAATAAAACAATCAATAATTCTCTGATTTTCTTCAGGGAAAATAGAGCATGTCGAGTAAAGTAATTTACCACCCTTTTTTAATAGCTGCCACATCGCTTGCAACATGATTTTCTGTTGTTTTACAAATATTTCAATGTCATGAGATATTCTTAACCACTTAATATCTACATGTCTCCTTACAACACCTGATGCCGAGCATGGTGCATCTAGCAAGATACGATCAAATAATTTTTTATTCCACCACGTATTGATAGCTATCAAATCTGCACATTTTAAATGAGCATCAAGTTGTAATCTCTCCAAATTTTCTTTAACTTTATTTAAGCGATCTTTGTGATAATCAATAGACACTAATTCAATATCAGCGATTTCCAACATATGGCCAGTTTTCCCCCCAGGGGCGCTGCAAGCATCAAGGCAAATTTGCCCAACCTTAAGATCCAAAAGCTCTACGGCAAGTTGTGCACCAAAATCTTGAACAGATACCTCCCCATCTATAAATCCAGGTATATTTTCTACGGCAATTGGACGAATCAACTCCAATGCAGTATCCCCCAAAACTCGATAAGATATTTCTGCATATTTAAGTTTTTCCTCATATTGCTTGATATTATTTTTTCTTCTATTAATTCTTAGGGTGAGTGGTGGATGTTTATTTCCATTTAATAATATGCTTTCCCAGTCCTTGGGATAATTTTTTTTAATTAACTGAATCCACCATAAAGGATATGAATAAAAAGCCTCTTCATCATTTTTTAACTCTGTTTGTAATGTTTCTTTTTGACGAATAAAATTTCTTAAAACCCCATTTACAAAAGAACCTGCCCAGGACTTATTAATCAATTTAGCAGCTTTTACAGCCTCATTAACCGCCGTAAAATCATTTGATTGATCATGATTTAATTGAAATAAAGCAACACAAAGCAAAGCTTCAATTTTTTTATTTGTTATTTTTTTCTTAATGAGTTGCCGAATAATAAATTGATTTTCTCCTAAGAAACGAATAGCGCCATATGTCAAGGAAATTGCAGCTGATTTTTGTTGAGGAGTAGTATTGGGGTGATGATTAAAATATTCTACAAATACATGGTTTAAATTATGCCCTTTTATAACTTCAGACACACAATTCGCTGCAATAAGTTGAGAATGATGCAAAATAGTTACGACTTAAAGACGTCTCCCAATTTGGGCTGATGTCCTAAAATAAATTCTTTAGATTTAAGTCTTTTCCCCCCAGGCATTTGAAGCTCTTTAATTAACAAGATACCTTTGCCACATTGAACATGAATAAAATCGTCTAACTTAATAATCTGACCTACTTTAGCTTCTTTATCATTCTCTTTGCCAATTTCAGCACCCCAAATTTTACAAACAGCTTCACGATATTCAGTTTGTGCAACTGGAAATGAATTAAATGCCCTTATTTTTCTACCGATTACAACAGAAGGATCATTCCAATTAATTTTTGACTCTTCTTTGGTCACTTTTTCAGCATAAGTTACACTCGCTTCATCTTGCGGTGTGCATTGAAGCTCGACTTTTCCACCCAATTCACTCATAACTTCCGTCATTAAATAGGCGCCTAATTCAGCAAGATTTTTTGTTAATTTTTCAGTTGTATCATTTTCTCTGATCTGAATTTCAGCTTGTTTAATCATGTCACCTGCATCTAACTTTTGAACTACGCGCATAATAGTCACTCCAGTTAAATTATCACCCATCAAAATAGCTCGATGAATTGGGGCGGCTCCACGCCATCTTGGTAGAAGGGAAGCATGTATATTAAAACAACCTAAGGAAGGTAAATCTAGAATAGTTTGAGGAATAATCAGTCCATAAGCCGCTATGATCATTACATTGAAATCAATTCGAGCAATAGTCTCAAAAGATTGTTTGCTTTTTAGTTCTGAGGGCTGATAAACATGAATACCTAATCTATTTGCTTTATGTTTAATAGCACTTGGGTGAAGTTTCAAACCTCGACCTGATGGCCTATCAGGCTGTGTCAGAACGCCAACTATCTTATAACCTTTGTCATAAAGGGCCTGTAAAGCTGGCACGGCAAAATCAGGTGTGCCAGCGAAAATAATTTTTAAAGGCGTCACCATATAGATTTCATCAAATTAAGACTTAATAAAACGCTCTTTAGTACGTTTTTTAATTTTAGTTTTGATACGATAGCGCTTAAGTGGGGACAAGTATTCTACAAATACTTTGCCTAGAAGATGATCCATTTCATGTTGAATACATATAGCTAACAAACCATCTACTGCAAGCTCAAAAGATTCTCCCTCTCGATCAAGTGCTTGAACTTTAACGCGTTCAGCACGCGTCACTGATTCAAATACATCGGGCACTGACAAACAGCCTTCTTCATATACTTGCTGACCTGATGATTCGATAATTTTAGGATTAATAAAAATCTTTAAGCTATCTTTTGTTTCAGAGATATCTATCAGAATTAATTGCAGATGACGATCCACTTGAGTTGCAGCTAATCCTATACCCGGGGCAGAATACATCGTTTCTGCCATATCATCGATAAGCTTATTAATTGACTTATCCACAACTTCAATAGGTTTCGCAATGGTATGCAATCTCGGGTCAGGATAATTTAATATATTTAAAATCGCCATAAATGTTGATTATTTTATTTATTGCTGATAAGTTATCTCTAAGGTTAATTTACTTTAAACTTATTTGACAAATTAAGAATATTATACTTTGCTAATAGATCAAATTCCTTACTCATATTCATTAAACTTTCATTTACCCCTAAGCCATCTTTCATTCACTATCCTAAAGGAATCTTTATGTTAGAACTGCTTATCTATATGTTTGAAAATTATCTGAGTACGCAAAATTTACCTGACTTTAAAAGTATCACTGCAGAACTCGAAGCTGCAGGATTTGATAATCAAGATATTGAAAATGCCTTCACTTGGTTTAATCAGCTTAAAGCGATGACAAATGCTATTCCGGTAAAAAATAATGCTTGTTCTTCTTTAGGCTATCGAATGTATTCAGAAAATGAACAAAAAAAGATAAGCACCGAAAGTTTAGGATTTGTATTATTCTTAGAACAAGCCAAAGTTCTTGACTCAAATGAACTAGAAATTATTCTTGATCGCGCTATGGCTCTCAAACAAGAACATATTAATATCGAAGAAATGCGCTGGATTGTGATGATGGCTCTTTGGAATGAAGGTCGCGAAAAAGACTTTTTATTTATAGAAGATGCAATCTACCAAGATCACAACTTAGTTTTGCACTAATCACTCTCTAAATTTTTTATGATTCTGGAAATAATACCTGCTTGATTTATCGTGTAGAAATGTAAGCTCGGTACATCCCATGCAATCAATGTTTCACAAAGCTCAGATATCACATCAACCCCGAATGATCGCAAAGAGGGTAAATCGTCTCCATAGTCCTCTAATTTCATTCTGAGCCAGCGAGGTATCTCTGCGCCACAATTTGATGCAAAACGAGCCAATTGTTTAATATTGTAAATAGGCATGATGCCAGGAATAATAGGCACATCGATATCTGCAAGCAGGCACTCATCCATAAATCTAAAATAAGCATCGGCATTAAAAAAAAATTGCGTTATGGCTGAATTTGCCCCTGCATCAACTTTTTTTTTGAAGTTTTTAATATCTATTTGAGCTGAAGCAGCCTCGGGATGATATTCAGGATAGGCTGCCACATCAATATGAAAGTAATCTTTAGTTTCTTGTCGAACAAAACTTACTAGTTCACTAGCATACTTAAATTCGCCCCTTGCAATTTGGCCAACTGGAACATCGCCTCTTAAGGTTACGAGATGTTTAATATCATGTTGCTGATAAATATCAAGTAAGGTTTTAATTTCTGCTTTTGTTGATGAAATGCCTGAAATGTGAGGGACTGCATTAAAACCTTCTTCTTTAATTCTTAATACTGCTTCAAGTGTTCCATCACGTGTATGACCGCCTGCACCAAATGTCACCGAATAAAATGCAGGGCTGAACACGGATAGTTGCCGATGTGTATCTGCTAAATTTTTAATCCCTTCTGGGGTATTGGGAGGGAAAAACTCGAAACTGTAAGAAATTTTTTTAGCCATAATTAATAACGATAGTGCTCAGGCTTGTATGGTCCCTCTTCTTTAACTCCAATATAGATAGCTTGCACTTCTGATAAGTTTGTCAATTGGGCATTTAATTTCTTCAACTGTAAACGAGCAACTTTTTCATCTAAATGTTTTGGTAAAGTATATACACCCACAGGGTATTTCTCGGGGTGTGTAAATAATTCAATTTGAGCAATTATTTGATTCGCAAAAGATGAGCTCATCACATAACTTGGGTGGCCTGTCCCACAACCTAAATTCACAAGCCTACCTTTTGCAAGCAAGATAATACGCTTGCCATCTTTAAAAATTACATGATCTACTTGGGGTTTAATTTCTTCCCATCTGCAGTCGCTCAGTGATGCAACATCAATTTCATTATCAAAGTGGCCGATATTACAAACAATCGCTTGATCTTTCATGCGCGACATATGGTCGCGTGTAATCACATGATAATTACCTGTCGCCGTTACAAAAATATCAGCGTGTTCAGCAGCATAATCCATGGTCACGACTCGATATCCCTCCATGGCAGCTTGAAGTGCGCAAATTGGGTCAATTTCAGTGATCCATACTTGGGCTGACAAAGCACGAAGAGCTTGTGCTGAGCCCTTACCTACATCGCCGTATCCAGCCACAACTGCTACCTTACCAGCAATCATGACGTCCGTTGCACGCTTAATAGCATCTACTAAAGATTCACGACAGCCATAAAGGTTATCAAATTTAGATTTAGTCACTGAATCATTAACGTTAATAGCAGGGAAAGCCAATTTACCTTCTTTGTACATTTGATATAAACGATGAACACCTGTGGTCGTTTCTTCAGTCACTCCTCTAATATGTTTCAGTCTTATCGAGTACCAATGAGGATCTATCGCTAGCTTTTGTTTAATTGAATTGAAAAGTGAAATTTCTTCTTCGCTTGATGGCTTAGAAATGAGTGAGGTATCCTTTTCAGCACGCGTGCCGAGATGAAGAAGGAGAGTTGCATCACCTCCATCATCTAAAATCATATTGGTATAGCCGCCATCGCTCCATTCAAAAATACGATGTGTATATTCCCAGTATTGGTCAAGCGTTTCACCCTTAAAAGCAAAAACAGCAGTACCACTTTTAGCTATCGCTGCAGCTGCATGATCTTGCGTTGAATAAATGTTGCAAGATGCCCATCTCACCTCAGCACCTAAGTCTTTCAGCGTTTCAATAAGCACGGCCGTTTGAATTGTCATATGAAGTGAACCACTGATGAGGGCACCTTTTAATGGCTTCTCTTTTGAATATTCTTCACGAATAGCCATCAGGCCAGGCATTTCAGTTTCTGCAATGGCAATCTCTTTACGGCCGAAGTCAGCCTGATTAATATCAGCTATAAGATAGTCTTGTGTATTTAAATTTTGGTTAGTCACTGTATTCATTTTAAATTCCTTGTGAATGCTAAGTGACCAGCTGGGATGTTTTGGTATCCACCAACACCCCGTGACTGGCACGGTTATAAATTGGTGAACGCCGTTTACAAGTTACCTTGTAATCTGAGCCTGGGATTTTGTGAAAAATCTCGCAGCATTCCTCAGAAGTTTGTATTATAAATTAAAAATGCATGCAGTTCAAATACTTAAAAAAATAGGGCTTAATTTGTTGATTTAAGTACTTGAGCTTTATCTGCTGCTTCCCATGAAAATTCTGGCTCATCACGACCAAAATGCCCATAAGCTGCGGTTTTCTTATAAATGGGGCGCAATAAATCCAGCATCTTTATAATGCCTTTCGGTCTTAAATCAAAATGCTCAAGGACTAACGCGGTCAATTT
>SYKG01000070.1 GCA_005797835.1 Methylotenera sp. | reverse complement strand
TCAACCCACGCTCGCAGATGAAATGGGCCGACTACAAGAGCGTATTACATCCACAAAAACTGGTTCGATTACTTCGATCCAAGCGGTTTATGTGCCAGCTGATGACTTGACTGACCCGTCACCTGCCACGACATTCCAACATTTGGATTCAACGGTTGTATTATCTCGTGATATTGCTTCCCTTGGTATATACCCAGCGGTGGATCCATTAGACTCGACATCGCGTCAACTTGATCCACAGGTGGTGGGTGAAGAACATTATCAAGTAGCACGCTCTGTGCAGTCGACATTGCAACGTTATAAAGAACTGCGTGACATTATTGCGATTCTTGGGATGGATGAATTATCTCCAGAAGATAAATTAGCAGTGAGTCGTGCACGTAAAATTCAACGTTTCTTATCACAGCCCTTCCACGTTGCTGAAGTCTTTACAGGCGCTCCTGGTAAATATGTGACACTCAAAGATACGATCAAAGGCTTTAAGGCGATCGTGAGTGGTGAATATGATCAATTACCAGAGCAAGCGTTCTATATGGTGGGTAGCATCGAAGAAGCGGTAGCAAAAGCAAAAACATTATCTTAATTGATTAGGTAAAACGACATGGTTTCAACAGTTCATATTGATGTAGTAAGTGCTGAAGAGTCTATTTTTTCAGGGGAAGCTGAGTTTATTGCAGCACCTGCACAAATGGGTGAAGTCGGTATTTACCCGCACCATGCACCGATGATTACTGCGATTAAACCAGGAGCGCTTCGCATTAAAATAGCGGATAAAAATGAAGAACAACTCATTTATATTTCAGGGGGTATTTTAGAAGTGCAACCCGGTGTTGTGACAGTCCTCGCCGATACAGCGATTCGAGGCCATGACCTTGATGAGGCAAAAGCGAATGCAGCTATGAAAGCGGCTGAAGAAGCGATGAAGAATCGTTCTTCTGATGTGGATTATGCAAAAGCACAAGCTGAGTTAGCTGAAGCGATTGCTCAGATTCAAGCCATTCAAAAACTACGACAAAAACATTAATAATTACCCATAACAAATATTTAATTTTAAATTTGGCCTTAAGAGCCTGGCTGAGGGATGAGCGTCTCGTAAGTCTTTTAAATTAACTGCTTTTTTTCTGTCATTTTTTGCTTGAATACGCTTTTAAGGAGCAAGATGTAATTTAATAAGAGAATTTAACTAGACAAATCTTAAGTTTGATATACTGATAACTCATTGATTTAAAATTATAATATTGAATTTAACCATCCTTATTTTAGCTGCTGGCAAAGGGACGCGCATGCGTTCTATTCTGCCTAAGGTATTGCAATCACTGGCTCATAAACCACTTTTGGGGTTTGTCATTGACGCTGCCATGTCATTTCACCCAAAACAAATTCTCGTGGTCTATGGTTATGGCGGTAATCTTGTAAAACAGACATTTCCCTCTCAAAACATTCAGTGGATCGAACAAAAGGAACAATTAGGCACAGGGCATGCGGTATTACAAGCGATGCCTTTTATTTCGGATGAGGGGAATACACTTATTTTATTTGGCGATGTGCCACTCATTGAACAAAAAATGATTCAACGTTTAATCGTCAAGGGGCAAAAAAATTTAGCTGTTTTAACTTTTGTGAAAGATGATCCGACAGGCTATGGCAGAATCATTCGCGAAAATAATCAAATAAAAAAAATTGTAGAAGAAATAGATTGTGATGCATCACAAAAAAAGATTAAAGAAATTAATACAGGCATCATGTGTGCACCCAATCTAATTTTAAAAGATTGGCTTGGTCAACTCAGTAATAAAAACCGCCAAAAAGAATATTATTTGACAGATATTGTAGGGCTATCTATTCAAGATAACATTGAAGTCTTGAGTGAATCTGCGGATAATGAAGTGTCCATTACAGGAATTAATTCTAAATCTGAATTAGCAATCATGGAAAGAAACTATCAACTTATGACAGCAAACGCATTGATGGAACAAGGGGTCACCATTATGGATCCCCATCGTATCGATATTCGGGGTGAAGTCACCGCAGGTCAGGATGTCACGATTGATGTGGGCTGTGTCTTTGAGGGTAAAGTTATTTTGGGGAATCATGTAAAGATTGCTGCTTACTCTCATATTAAGGATAGTGTCATTGGCGATCACTCTTCGATTGAACCCTATTCGCATATTGAAGACAGTAAAGTGGGTGACCACTGTCGGATAGGACCATATGCAAGATTAAGACCTGGTACAAAACTTCAAAATCATGTTCATATTGGTAATTTTGTTGAAATTAAAAATAGTGAAGTGAATGATAATACTAATATCAATCACCTCAGTTATGTTGGAGATAGTCTCGTTGGTAAGTCAGTTAATATTGGTGCTGGAACAATTACATGTAATTATGATGGAATAAATAAACATCCCACAACGATTGAAGATGGGGTCTTTATTGGATCAAATACAGCTCTAGTGGCACCTGTTAAAATCGGTAAAGGGGCTACTATTGCGGCTGGATCTACGATTACTAAAGATGCCCCTCCCGGAGACCTCACGGTAGCCCGATCTAAACAGACCAGTATTTCTGGTTGGACTAAACCTACAAAAAAATAAAGAGACTAATTTATGTGTGGCATTGTAGGTGCAATTTCAAATCAAAATATTGTTCCAAATTTAGTTCAAGGATTAAGTCGCCTCGAATATCGGGGTTATGATTCAGCAGGGATTGCGGTCTTACGAAATGGTATTGAGCGTATTCGATCAGTTGGCCGTGTCGTTGAAATTGATTCTATGGTTAAAGATCAAAAGCTGGAGGGATTTTTAGGTATCGGTCATACGAGATGGGCAACGCACGGGGAGGTCTCTGAATTTAATGCACACCCTCATATTTCCGAGGGCGAAATTGCGGTTGTTCATAATGGCATTATTGAAAATTATGAAGAAAAATATGAGCAGCTTAAAAAATTAGGTTACCAGTTTGTATCACAAACTGACACCGAAGTGATTGCGCATCTTATTCATTACTTCGTAAAAGAAAAGAAAAAATCTCTGCTAGAGGCGATACAAATGCTGAGTCATGATTTGCGAGGTGCATTTGCAATCGCAGTGATATCTCTTAAAAATCCTGATGAAATGATTTGTGCTCGTTTAGGCTGCCCTCTTCTTATTGGCATAGGCGAGAAAGAAAATTTTATTGCATCGGATGTTTCTGCACTTTTAGCTATGACAAAAAAAGTGATATATCTTGAAGATGGTGATGTAGCTCAGATAAAAAAAGATGCTATTGAAATTTTTGATAAAAATAAAAAATCTATCATACGAAAGATACATATAAGCCAAGTCACTTTATCATCGATGGAACTTGGTCCCTTCGAGCATTTCATGCAAAAGGAAATCCATGAGCAACCTCGCGCATTGACTGACACAATCGAAGCGATTATTGATGAAGGTCATTTTAATCCGCGACTATTTGGTGATGAGGCACAAGAAGTATTTTCTCAAATAGATAGTATTTTAATATTAGCAGCAGGTACAAGTTATTTTGCAGGGGTTATAGCAAAGTATTGGTTAGAAAGTATTGCGAAGATTCCTACTTCAGTTGAAATATCAAGTGAATATCGATATCGTGAATCAGTAGCAAATCCTAAACAATTAATTCTTACTATTTCTCAATCAGGTGAAACACTTGATACGATGGAAGCATTAAAGCAGGCAAAATTTTTAGGCCATACTTTAACCTTAGCCATTTGTAACGTGCAAGAAAGTGCAATTGCGCGTGCATCCAAGCTTGTTCTCTATACGAGAGCAGGTATTGAAATTGGTGTTGCATCAACTAAAGCTTTTACAACACAATTAGTATCCTTATTTAGTTTAGCGGTTACGCTTGCAGGGGTTAAAAAACTGATTAATAAACAAGAAGAAAAAAAATATTTAGAAAATCTAAGACAATTACCAGGAAGCGTGCAACAAGCTTTAAATTTAGAACCACAGATTAAAGAATGGGCAAAATTATTTGCAGACAAACACCATGCACTTTTTTTAGGTCGTGGTGTTCATTATCCAATAGCTATGGAAGGTGCCCTAAAATTAAAAGAGGTTTCTTATATTCATGCAGAGGCCTACCCTGCCGGAGAATTAAAACATGGACCTCTAGCACTGGTGGATAATGACATGCCAGTTGTAGTTATTGCACCGAATGATAATTTACTTGAAAAAGTTAAATCAAATATGCAAGAAGTTAAAGCAAGAAACGGAGAACTTTTTGTTTTTGCCGATGCTGATAGCCATTTTACGGAAAGCTCAGGAGTGCATGTGATCAGAACGCCGAGACATTCTGGGGTATTGTCACCAATTATTCACTCTATCCCCGTGCAATTATTGGCATACCACGTCTCTCTCATTAAAGGAACTGATGTTGATAAACCTCGTAATCTTGCTAAATCTGTGACAGTCGAATAGCTTTATTAATCGCTTAACGTTATTTAAGAATAATAATTTTTATACCACTCTACAAATCGCTTAACGCCCTCCTCAATAGGAGTATCAGGCTTGAAATTTACCCATTGATTTAATTCTGATGTGTCTGCTGAAGTCACTGGAACATCTCCGGGCTGTATACCCATTAAATTTTTAATAGCTTTTTTATTCAAAGCTAATTCAATGGCTTCGATATATTTCATGAGTGCTATAGGCTGACTATTACCAATATTAAAAATTCGATAAGGTGCGTGACTTGTTGCAGGATCAGGATTTTTTGCATCAAAAGAAATGTTAGGTGTTGCTACTTTATCAATAATACGGGTAAGAGATTCAACAATATCATCTACATAAGTAAAATCTCGAATCATGTTCCCATGATTAAAAATATCGATTGGCTGATCCTTTAAAATGGCTTTAGTAAAAAGTGAAAGAGCCATATCAGGTCTCCCCCACGGCCCATATACCGTAAAAAACCGCAAACCAGTGGTGGGTATTTGATAAAGATGACTATAAGTATGAGCCATCAATTCATTTGTTTTTTTTGTGGCTGCGTAAAGACTAATGGGATGATCAACGTTATCATGCTCGCTGAATGGGACTTTAGTATTTCCCCCATAAATACTAGAACTACTTGCATAAACAAGATGTTCGACTTTACTTACTCGGCAACCTTCTAACATATTAATAAAGCCTTGGATATTTGAATCAATATAGATGTAAGGATTTTGAATAGAATAACGAACACCTGCTTGCGCAGCTAAATGAAGAACTCTAGCTGGCAGCTCTTTTTTAAAAAGATCAATCATACTTTTTTGGTCTTTAATATCCAGCTTTAAAAACCGAAAATTTTTATAGTCCTTTAATGCGTTAAGACGATTTTCTTTAAGTGTCACATCGTAATAATCAT
>SYKG01000069.1 GCA_005797835.1 Methylotenera sp. | reverse complement strand
TTCCCATGAAAATTCTGGCTCATCACGACCAAAATGCCCATAAGCTGCGGTTTTCTTATAAATGGGGCGCAATAAATCCAGCATCTTTATAATGCCTTTCGGTCTTAAATCAAAATGCTCAAGGACTAACGCGGTCAATTTTACGTCTGCAATCTTACCTGTACCATAAGTTTCGACCATTACTGACGTAGGTCTTGCCACACCAATGGCATACGAAATTTGAACTAAACAACGGGAAGCAAGGCCGGCAGCCACAATATTTTTAGCCACATAGCGGGCAGCATAAGCTGCTGAACGATCGACTTTGCTTGGATCTTTCCCTGAAAAAGCACCACCACCATGAGGGGCTGAACCACCATACGTGTCTACTATAATCTTACGGCCAGTCAGGCCGCAATCCCCCTGAGGTCCGCCAATCACAAATCGACCCGTAGGATTTACTAGGTACTTGATATCACCTTGAGTGAGTTCTTTAGGCAGAACAGGTTTAATAATTTCCTCAATCACTGATTCGCGAATGGTCTCAAGCGATACTTCTGGGTCATGCTGCGTTGATAGCACCACGGTATCAATCGAAAAAGGTTTATTATCTTTATACTTTATAGTCACCTGAGCCTTCGCGTCAGGACGAAGCCAGGGAAGTCTGCCATCTTTTCTTAAATAAGATTGTCTTTCCATCAAACGATGAGACAACCAAATAGGCATAGGCATTAATTGTGCTGTTTCATCACAGGCATAACCAAACATTAAACCTTGATCGCCAGCGCCTTGATCTAATGGATCATCTTGGGATGCGTCTACGCCCTGCGCAATATCGGGTGACTGCTTATCATAGGCAACAAGCACAGCGCATCCTTTGTAATCAATGCCATAATCTGTATTGTCATACCCTATATAACGAATCGTATCGCGTGCCACTTGAATATAATCCACATTGGCTGTTGAAGTAATTTCACCTGCTAAAACTACAAGGCCAGTATTAGTTAAAGTTTCAGCTGCAACGCGTGCGTTAGGATCTTGTTCCAAAACAGCATCAAGAATTGCATCAGATATCTGATCCGCGACTTTATCTGGATGACCTTCAGAAACAGATTCTGAAGTAAATAAATACTCACTCATGGTTTTTTCCAAGTTATAAATTACATAAAGCGTTTAGAATAGCAAAATATCGCATTTAAATACAATTATGCTATCAAGACTACTCTTATTTTGTTTTGCTACATTCTTCAAATTACCTCTCTTGATCTTGCATGGATTGGGTGAATTATTCGGTCGAATTGCTTATCAATTTGATCGTCGCTTTAAAGAGCGAATCGATCGCAATTTAAAAAGTGCTTTTCATGCATCCAATGCAAATGATTTAAAAAAAATTACGCGATTAGCCATTCGAGAGATTGGAAAATGTCTCTTGGAAGCGCCTGCGATTTGGTTTAACTCTCCCCAAAAAAATTTTCGCTGGGTCAAGCAATGTTATGGGTGGCAATATGTGGAAGCAGCACTCAAAAGAAAAAAAGGTATTATTTTTTTAACACCTCATTTAGGCTGTTTTGAAATTACTGCACAGTATTATGCTCACTTTCAACCTATTACTGTTCTTTTTAAACGTCCAAAACAAAAATGGCTAGCAAATATTGTTTTATCTGGCAGAAGACACTCACAAATGCATCTCGCTGAAGCTAACCTCCATGGCGTTAAGCAGTTAATACAAGCATTAAAAAAAGGGGAGGCTATTGGGGTGTTGCCCGATCAAGTACCTAGCGAAGGGCAGGGTATATGGGCTCGATTTTTTAATACCCCCGCATATACCATGACGCTTGCTTCTAAACTTGCTGAGTCTTCAAAAGCAACAGTCCTCATTGGTTTTGGTCATAGGCTTTCAAAGGGTCAAGGATACGATATTTATATTGAACCCTTAGGCCCAGATCACTCGCCTCAAGGTATCAATGACAAACTTGAAATACTGATCCGAAAATATCCAGCCCAGTATCTTTGGAATTATCAAAGATTTAAAAAATCCAATACATAAGAGACAATCATTTTATGAAACTTCATTTTACAAAGATGCATGGAATAGGTAATGACTTTATCGTACTCGATCAAACAAAGTCTCCTTTCCAGCTATCGAAAGATATCATTCAATCTTTGTCTCATAGACATCTCGGTATCGGATTTGATCAGCTTCTCGTGGTTGAGAAAACAATACTTAAAGACGTTGATTTTAAATATCGTATTTTTAATCAAGACGGTGGCGAGGTAGAACAATGTGGAAATGGCGCGCGTTGTTTTTATCGATTTGTAAAAGACAAACATTTAACTGATAAACCATCCATTCGAGTCGAGACAAAATCTGGTGTCATCCATCTTACTGAGGATGATGAGCATATGATTGAAGTGAATATGGGTGAGCCTATTTTTAATCCTAGACTTATTCCATTTTTTTCAGACGTTGAAAAAAATGAATATCCTATTTCCATAGATTTACCAGATCAAAAAGAAACGATAAATATTTCTGTAATATCTATGGGGAATCCTCATGCAGTGATCACAGTTCAAAATATTCAAAAAGCGCAAGTTGAAATATTAGGTACGTATTTGGAATCACATGAGCTTTTTCCTAAACGAGTCAATGTTGGGTTTATGGAAATAATATCTCCCCAGCATATCCGGCTTCGTGTTTTTGAAAGGGGTGTTGGAGAGACACTTGCTTGCGGCACTGGAGCCTGTGCTGCAGCTGTATCAGGCATCAAACGTCAATTACTATCGTCCCCTGTAAAGGTTGATATGCTTGGTGGGTCATTGTCTATTGACTGGAAAGGTTCTCCAAATCCAGTGATAATGAAAGGTCCAGCTGTTATAGTATATGAGGGAGAAATTGAGATCGCCTAAACCTTATGGAACATAATCACTTCCAAAAAAGCTACATTGATTACCTCACCTTTGAAAAGGGTCTTAGCCATAATTCCATTAAAAGTTATACGCATGATCTTACTCAGCTTATAGCCCTCACCGAACATAATCGTTTTGAATCGATTACAACTCAAGATATCAGACGTGCAAGTGCCAAACTTAACAGTCAAGGACTTCATGGCAAATCAATTGCTCGCATGTTATCTGCATGGCGGGGATTTTTTAATTATCTAATTGAGCGCCATCAATTCAAAGAAAATCCTGTAAAGGATGTGCATGCCCCTAAAAGTCCTAAGACATTGCCACAAACTTTATCTATTGAGCAGATAGTCAAACTCATCTCTATTGATGACAGCACATTATTAGGTTTAAGAGATAAAGCCTTTTTAGAATTATTTTATTCGTCTGGATTACGTTTAAGTGAGTTAGTAAATGTCAATATCAAGGACCTCGATCTTCAAGAGGGTGTAATCACTGTCACAGGCAAGGGCAATAAGACTCGCATGGTTCCCGTGGGCCAAAAAGCAATCTATGCAATGCAATCTTGGATTGCAAAACGAGTCGCTATAAAGATTGATGAAAAATCAGCTGATGCTTTATTTATTTCTAAACAAGGTAAACGTATAACAGCCCGCGCTATTCAGTATCGTATTCAAATGTGGGCGATCAGGCAAGGTATTGATAGTACCGTCCACCCGCATTTATTAAGACATAGTTTTGCTTCACATGTCTTGCAATCGAGTCAGGATTTAAGAGCTGTTCAAGAAATGTTAGGACATGCAAATATAACTACCACGCAGGTTTATACTCATCTTGACTTTCAGCATCTTGCAAATATATATGATAAAGCACACCCAAGAGCGAAAAAAAAATCTTGATGTATTTAATTTTTTTTACTTCTATTGACGCACTTCAATTCTTTACTCTATAGTGAAGGTATGGAAGCTCAACTCATTGCGCTAGAAAAAAAAATTAAGCAGCTCATCAGCTTAATTGAATCAGCGCAAGAAAAAAATAAAGGTCTCGAAACTCGACTCACATCCAATGAAGCAATGCTTGCAAAACTAGAATCTAATATGAAAGAAGCAAGTCTTCGGCTGGAAAAAATGATCAGGCAACTTCCTGAGGAAAATCGATGAGCTCAAAGAATATTACTGTCTCTATTTTAGCGCGTGAATTTATCGTCGCATGTCCGGCGGGAGAAGAAAAAAGTCTATTAGATTCTGTGCAGTACTTAAACCAAAAAATTGATCTCATCCAATCTCAGGGTTCCATAGTGGGTATCGATCGAATTATTATCATGGCAGCACTTAATATTACCAATGAACTTCTAAATCAAAACTCGACCAATGGTATGGATCTATCTCAATTCCGTCATAAAATTTCATCGATTGAGCATCAAATCGATGAAGTGCTTGCACAAAACTAAAGATCTGCCTATTCTTTAATAGTTATTGCAATGAGCATGTTTGTTTTTTTAAGTGTTGCTTAGGCTAATAATTCCTTGAACTAGTCTATAGCATCGGTTTTAGCTCATCAGGTTGCGGTGTGAGCGATCTAAATTGGGCGTTCTTTTAAGATACCCTTGGCGATTGCACCTAATGCACCTTAGGCTTTTACCCCTTGAACCTTTGGTTCTGGATGCTGGTCTAGGCAACACTTAAGAAAATCACATCCGCTCTTTTATTCTTATTTTTTAATTTTATACCCTATGCGTTATTGGCTCATGAAATCTGAACCGTCCGATGTCTCTATCGATGATTTAGAAAAGCTTCCTAAACAAACTATCGATTGGTATGGCGTCAGAAATTATCAAGCAAGAAACTTTATGCGAGATTTAATGAAATTAGGTGACCTCGCATTTTTTTACCACTCAAATTGTGATGTGCCTGGCATTGCTGGTATCGTTAAAGTAACTAAGCTTGCTTATCCAGATCGTTTTCAATTTCAAAAAGGACATAAATATTATGATCCAAAATCAACGACTGAAAATCCCCGCTGGCTCAATGTAGATGTCACGTTAGTTAAAAAAACAAATTTATTAAGCCTAAAAGAATTAAGAGCATTTAAAACTCTACAAAATATGCGATTACTTCAAAAAGGCAATCGCTTATCAATCACTACCGTGACAGAAGAAGAATGGAAATTTATTGGGAAATATTTGAAATAAAAAAGCCCAAAGTATATTTGGGCTTTTATAAATTAAAAAACTGATTATTTAATGTTATCTATACTACCAACAGCTTTTGGATAAGTCACTATCCCCCAAGGAATTTCTTTTTGAGGAATGCGTTTAGTGACCTCTAATTTTTCCGAATCAATTACAAGCACTTCATCCGATTTTCCGCACGCTAGTAAAATATCTTTGTCATCGGGAGAAAAACTGAAATGCCAACAGCGCCGACCTACTGGAATATCTTTAATTTTTTCAAAGTTGGCTGTGTCATAAACTTCTAGCGTTTTTGATTTTGAAGTTGCAATAAATAAACGTTTTCCTTCTCGATCAAAACTCACACCATATGGCGATTCACCTGTAGCAACTGTTTTAAGATATTGAAATTTACTATCTAAGACAATAAAACTATTTCCAAATTCTAGAGTTGACACATAATATTTACCGTTAGGTGCCACCTTAATACCTCGGGGACGACCCCCATATTTTTCAGTTGAAATTGTTTTTAATAATTTACCATTACTTAAATTATGAACTGTAATTGTATTATCCGCTTCGTTTGTGACAATAATCTCTTTTCCACTTTTACTAAATTCAATACCCTCTGTTTCAGGTCCGCTAATGATTTCTCTAATCTTTTTACCTTTGGCTAAGTCGACAACTGCGATACGTGCTGGTATCTTTGCCTCATCTTTATCATCTTCTTCTTGTCCATCCCCAGGGGGTTTCCCAGAAGAGGAGGGTTCTGTAGACACAAAAACTTTACCTTTGAAGACACGGATAAATTCTGGATTTTTACCCACTGAAATATGCTTCACAAACTGATTCGTTGTTAAATCGATCAAGGATAAATTCTCGTCGTCTTTGTTTGCGGTGATTAAATAGCGTCCGTCTTCCGTGATACCAATACCGCGGGGATTTTTAGCCTTAATGTCGATTGAGCCTTCTAATTCCATAGTGTTTAAATTAATAATACTGACACCACCCTCTTGGTTCGATACATAAGCCTTGCCTCGATCTTCAGCATTTGCTAGTAAAGATGAAATAATTAAGCTCATTACGATGACTGGTTTTATCCCCTGCATTTTTTTCTCCTAAAATGTTCTGCCTTTAATTATCAAATACCTTGTGCTCAATCTTATAGGGGATTACTCCCTTTAACGCCTCATGAAAATGTGGATCTATCAACCTAAGAATAGTTTATAGGCTGGGTTATCTGTCTCATCCCAGAAGGGGTAGCCTAATTGATTCAGAAAGACTTCAAAATTAATTTCATCTTCTGGTGGAACTTGCATGCCAACTAGAATACGGCCAAAATCAGCCCCATGATTACGGTAGTGAAATAAACTAATGTTCCAGTTGTGACCCATCGTTTCTAAAAATTTGATGAGGGCGCCTGGCTTTTCTGGAAATTCAAATCTAAAAACCATTTCATTCTTGGCTTGAGGCGCATGACCACCAACTAAGTGTCTTAAATGAAGCTTGGCTACCTCATTGTCGGTGAGATCAATGGTCGGTAAACCCTCCTTATCCAGCATAGCTTTTAATTTTAATGGCTCATCTGTGTCATGAATCGCTATGCCAACATAGATGTTCGCCTCTTTAGGATCGGAAAAGCGATAATTAAATTCAGTGATATTCCGCTGACCTAATAACTTACAGAAATTCTTAAAAGCACCTGGTTTTTCAGGGATAGTCACTGCAAGTACAGCTTCTCTTTTTTCACCAATCTCTGCACGCTCCGCTACAAAACGTAATCGATCAAAATTCATATTAGCGCCCGATGCAATGCCCACGAGAGTCTCACCTTTTAAGTTGTGGTGTTTGATATAAGACTTCATGCCTGCAACTGATAAGGCTCCTGCCGGCTCTAAAATAGAACGCGTGTCTTCAAAAACATCTTTAATTGCTGCGCAAATCTCATCGTTATCGACCACAATCATCTCGTCGACGAAAGCCTGGCAGAGTGGAAAGGTCAATTCACCTACTTCTTTAATTGCCGCACCATCTGCAAATAGCCCGACTTGATCAAGGGCCACGCGCTTGCCTGCTTTTAAAGATAAGGTCATGGCTTCGGCATCTTTAGCCTCAACACCAATCACTTTAATTTCAGGTCGAATGGCTTTGATATAAGTAGCTAAGCCTGCAAGAAGACCACCCCCACCCACGCATGTGAAGACAGCATGTATAGGTTTTTTATAGTCATCTAAAATCTCTTTGGCAATGGTTCCCTGCCCTGCGATAACATCCGGATCATCATAAGGATGCACAAAGGTGAGCCCTTCTTTTTTTTCAATCTCAAGTGCATGTTTGAAAGCGTCCGAATAAGAATCGCCCCAAAGTACCACCTCAGCACCCATATGTTTCACAGCATCAATCTTAATAAGCGGCGATGTTGTAGGCATGACAAGCAAAGCACGACACCCTAACTTTTGTGCAATTAATGCAATGGCTTGTGCATGGTTGCCAGCAGAAGCTGCGATGACACCCTTCTCAAGCTGTTCTTTAGATAAGCCTGACATCTTGTTATAGGCGCCACGTATTTTAAATGAAAAAACAGGCTGTAAGTCTTCTCGTTTTAAGAAAATCTGATTATGAAAACGCCTCGAGAGATTTATTTGAAACTCAAGTGGTGTCTTATTTGCCACTTCATATACTCGCGCTTCATTGATACGTTTTAAAAAGTCATGCTTCATATGTTAATTTTCAAGAGTTACACCAGCGTGTATGATAGATAATTAATGGGTCATTATAAATAAAATATAAGGTTTAAAGTAAAAATGGCGTTCACGCAAGACGAATTAAAACAACAAGTTGCAAAAGCTGCTATTGAATACGTAAAGTCTGGCATCATTGGGGTAGGCACAGGCTCTACGGCAAATTACTTTATTGATGAGTTAGCAAAAGTAAAACATAAAATTGAAGGTGCAGTTGCAAGTAGTGAGGCCTCAGCAAATCGCCTGCGCAAACATGGCATTGAAGTTTTCGATTTAAATAGTGTCAATAGTATGGACATTTATGTCGATGGTGCAGATGAAATTACTGAGCACATGCATATGCTTAAAGGTGGTGGCGGGGCGCTAACCCGAGAAAAAATTGTTGCGGCAGTTGCTAAAACCTTTATCTGTATCTGTGATGAAACTAAATATGTGCCTGTTTTAGGTAAGTTCCCTTTGCCTGTGGATGTCCTTCCAATAGCTAAAAGCTATGTAGCCAGAGAACTCACCAAGTTAGGCGGACAGCCCCAATTAAGAAATTTTACGACTGATAACGGTAATGTCATTTTAGATGTGCATGGCCTTGTGATCAATGATCCTATTGCAATGGAGACAACCATCAATCAGATTGTGGGCGTTGTCACGAACGGACTATTTGCTAAGAGGCCTGCTAATATTTTACTTCTAGCAACGCATGACGGTGTGAAAACTATTAAAAAATAAACCTCATAAGTCTTAAAAATGTCACATTAAAGTAATAAAATGGGTGGTCCAGCATGGTAAGTTTTTTCTAAAGGTTAGCAATTATGGTTACAGAGCACAGTTATAAAGAATACGATTTAGAACTTGAAGCCGTAAGAGCGAAAGTTTTAAAAATGGGTGGTTTAGTAGAGGAAAATATCCTTTCGGCTATTGAAGCCCTCAAAAAAGATGATGTGGAGTTAGCAAAAAAAATTATCAAGATCGATGATGATGTCAATAATCTTGAAATGGAAATTGATGAAAGTGCTTCTCGGATCATCGCTAGAAGACAACCCGCTGCCGGTGACCTTCGCATGATCATCATGATTCTAAAAGCGAGTACTGATCTAGAGCGTATTGGTGATGAAGCCACAAAAATTGCACGGACAGCTATTCGTGTCAATGAAAACCCCAACATTAAAAAACTTAAAATTGGCGAAATTAAACTGATGGTAGAAACTGTCCACGCTATGCTTAAAACAGTGTTAGATTCTTTCGCGCGACTCGATGTTAGTAAGACCCTAGAAATTGCTAAAAAAGATGAGGCAGTTGATGATCAATATCGGTCAACGTGTAGAGAATTACTCACATACATGATGGAAGATTCAAAAGCTATCACAGCATCATTAGAACTTTTAGTTGTCACTAAAGCCTTAGAGCGCGTTGGTGATCATTGTAAGAATATTTCTGAACATATTGTTTACGCAGTCCTAGGTGCCGACATCAGACACTCTACAATTAGAGAAATAAAAAAAACTGTGGGTGAAAACTAATCTCTTAAAATAAAAAACGCTTACATGAAGCGCTTTTTTTCATCTTAAGATTTGCTAACTCTTTGGGGGAACATAACCCGATGCAGTATCAGCGCCCTCGCCAAAAAAATATGCTTCAGTTTGTTCGGTTAAATATTTACGCGCAGCTGGATCCACAAAACTTAATCGATTTTCATTCACTAACATCGTTTGATGTTTAAGCCAGCCAGCCCAAGCCTCTTTTGAAACATTCTCAAAAATACGTTTGCCTAACGGTCCGGGATAGGGAGGAAAATCTAATCCATCAAGTTCTTTTCCCAATTTCACACACTTCACTATTCTTGCCATAACATATTTTTCCTTTTTAATACCATTTATAAATATATTAATTGCAAAGTAAAGTATAGCAAAGTTGTGCTAAGATAAATTTAAGTTGTTAGGTGATGTTTCTTAGAATTAATTTAAGCAAACATTGAAACTGGGAAATAGGTGAGTTTAATTACAATGCCTATACTGCCCCCGCAACGGTAAGTAAGCGAGGATTCATACATACATGCCACTGAATTTCTTTTGGGAAGGCTATGAATCAAATCTTACGAGTCCGGAGACCGGCCTACTAACTCACACTGAAATACCACGGGGAGTGGTATTAGTTTTGTGAATATCTATTTCACATTATTTTTTCTCTTCTGGTATTTCTATTTTTATTAATTTCATGCGGGGATGCATGATTTATAGGAATTACTATGAAAAAGATTAGATTATTAACACTATGCTTGAGTCTAATTTTTGCAGTCCATGCTATCGCAGATACCACGCTTAAAACCTCAGATATTTTTGTAACAGCCACTCGAACTCCTATCCCCAAAAAAAATGTCATTGCTGACATAACTTTAATTTCTGAGGAAGAAATCAAACTCGCAGGATCCTCCTCGCTTCCTGAACTTCTTCAAAGACAGCCTGGAATAGAAATATCAAATAATGGAGGACAAGGAAAAGTTTCTACGCTATTTCTGAGAGGGGCTAGCTCAACACATTCAGTAATTTTATTAGATGGCATTAGAATTGATTCTGCTACAACGGGTCTGACTGCTATAGAAAATATTCCTCTGTCACAAATTGAAAAAATAGAAATCGTGAGAGGGCCAGCCTCGAGCCTATATGGTCAAGATGCTATTGGTGGTGTCATTCAAATCTTTACAAAAAAAGGTTTAAATGGTTTTAAACCTTATTTTTCTTATGGGTACGGTAAATACAATACCTCAATAGCGCAGGGCGGTATACGAGGAGGTGATGATAGAACCTCTTATGCTATCAACCTATCTAGTCTGAGCTCGACAGGATTTTCTGCTTTCGAACCTAACGCAAATTCGCTAGCAAATATCTATAATTTGGATAAGGATGGCTACAGAAATAAAAGCGCTTCTGCCTCTCTAAGTCATAAAATTAATGAAAAGTTCGATATAAACTTTCAATACTTTTTAAGCCAAGGTAAAAATAAATATGATAATCGCTATGCAAATTCTGATCCAAGTATTGATTGGAAAAATACTCAAGATCAAGAAAGCTTGAGTGGAACCGTTAATAGCCAGCTCACTAATTATTGGAAATCTAGTTTTAGAGTAGGACTTGGGATAGATGACTATGTCGAAAAACAAAGATATATTTCTGCCGCTACAAGAGAAGTTGATAGCGTGTATAGAACTATTCAAAATCAAATCACTTGGCAAAATGATTTGATTTTACCTTTGGGATCACTAGTTTTGTTATTCGATAAACTTGACCAGAAAATTAATGTGACAGATACAAGTTACTCAAAAAAAGATCGGCAAAATGATGCCTACATGATCGGTTATAATCTGAACCAAGCGAATCAAAATTTTCAAGTTAGCATTAGGAAAGACTTTAATAGTGTCTATCGAGATGCTACAACCGGAAATATTGGATATTCGTATGCAATGAACTCTAATTGGTCCATCGCTTCATCATTTGGCACTGCCTTTAGATCACCAACTTTTAATTATCTTTTTGCTGGTAGTTATGCAAATCCTGATTTACAACCAGAAAAATCTAAAAACATTGAAGCACAACTTAAATATCAATCTGATGCAGAATTTTTTTCTTTTGTGACATTTAAAAATAAAATAACAGACTTTATAATTTCTGACAGTACAACTAGCTTTCGACCTTACAATATCAATACTGCTGAAATTTATGGTGCAACAGTATCAAGTAGCCATCTTACGAATCATTTTCAGGTCAAAAGTAGTTTCACAGTTCAATCTCCAATGAATGAAAGTGCCGATAAATACTTACCAAGAAGAAGTAATTTTTTTGGTACAGTGGGGTTAAATTATTTCATTCAAAATTGGAATTTAGGTTTTGAAGCTACTGGGTCAGGAAACAGATATAATGATGCTGCAAATCTTTTCAATATACCGGGTTATATTAAAACAAATTTATTTGCTGATTATCAAATTAACAAAAATCTAACACTGAATGCTAGGGTAGATAATGTTTTAGGTAAAAACTATACTTATGCTTATGAAGGAAATCCAACTACGGATGGTTTTCGTTACCAAACGCCCAGCCAAAGTTTTTTTATCTCCTTGCGATATGAGCCACAGTAAATTTAGAGTAAAATTTATTTATTAAATTTAAGGAAAATTATGTCAATCCGATATTTAAGATTAAAAATACATGAGACGCTTTTAATAATCATTCTATCTTTAGTTTTGATATTAACTCGAGGAAGTCATATCACAACTTTTTATAGTCTTCCTGATGCAAGCCTAGCGTTATTCCTTGTTGGTGGAATTTATCTCAAAAATATTAGATTTTTTCTTGCACTTTTTTTACTTGGATTGGTTATAGATTTTGGTACATCAGCCTTCGATCCAAAACTAGGATTTTGTCTAACCAAAGGCTACTGGGGGCTTATTCCTACTTATGGTGTTTTGTGGCTCAGTGGATATTTTTTAAATTATAAAAAATTAATTCAAAAATTATCAATCTTTATACCCCTAGTCTCTATTGCAATAATCTTAGCTTTTATAATTTCTACTCAGACTTACTATATTTTTTCTGGAAGATTTGGAAATCCATCTTTTTTTGAGAGCATGTTTCATGGTTGGGAATACTTACCTCAATACTTCTTTAACGCCTCTGCGTACATTATATTATTTTGGCTAAGTCAGCACTTTATTATAACGACGAACCTCTTAAATTTTTTCAAAAAGGTCAGTATCCCAAAAGTGTAAATTTATAAATTTTACTTCTGCTTTTTTAAAAAAAGCCTCTTAATTATTCTGCATTTTTTTTGAAAACTTTTGTATACTAGGGGGTATCAATAGAATTGATAAAAGTATTAAAGGCCATGCCAATAATAATGATGTCAGCCAAATTTTCAAAAAGTATTCTAATGAAATTTATCGAATAAGTATCATAAAGAAAGACACAATAAATGCTGTGCAAAAAGACATCAATATTGCAAATATATATCTTTCATATTGCTGTGGAAGTTTTTTCATAATCAATTTTTATGGAAATATTCAATAAAAAATTTAATTTTTTAAGTACTACCATGGCAAGGCATTATTTTCTTGAAATAAACCCCCTGTAGGACCTTCGTGATCTAAAGTTGCTAAGTAAACAGAAGTCTTATAGCTATCCTCAACCTCGATTGGTGCCTTTGGTCCCCCAAGTTCAGTTTTTACCCAACCTGGATGTCCTGCATTCACTTTAATATTCGTATTTTTAAGCTCATTTGCTAAATGAATAGTATATGCATTTAATGCAGTTTTCGATGAGTTATATGCGAATGCTTTCGCTGGAGCAATCGGCGAATCAGCCTTCGACTGCAGGGTTAAAGAGCTCAATATTGTGGAGACGTTTACAATTCTTCCCGCATCAGATGCTTTTATAAGTGGTAATAATTTTTGGGTTAAAGCAATGACTGCGAATAAATTAGTTTGGTATGTATCTTTAATGACTTGACCAGTTACGGTAGAGCTATTTTTTCCAAAAAGAGGTTCCAATAAAATTCCAGCATTATTAATAAGAATATCTAATTTTTTATATTTGTCATTTATATAATTGAATATTTCCTCAGGTGCATGAGGATCCATTGCATCGTATTTTAGTGCTTCAGCTTTGATTCCGTTTGCAATAAGACTTTCAGCAGCACTTTTACCTTTAGCTAAATCTCTGCAGCCTAAAATAACATTGATACCAGTTTCACCTAATTTTTTTGCCGTTTCATATCCAATACCTCTGTTTGCACCAGAAATAAATGCAATTTTTTCCATCATTTAAACCCTTTAAAAAATTAATTTTTTGCTTCACGCTTTAGTCCTAGCAAAGGGGGTTGCTTTGGATATGTCGAAAAACAATATCATTATCTCATGATAATTTCTGAAACTTCCTTAGGTGATTCCAAAAAAGAAAAATGCTATGTGTATATACACTTATTATTAAGTTATACTAATAAGAAAAACTTGTAAAGTTTAATGTGAGCAAAGAGGATAAAAAAAAATTAGATTTAGCGAACTGCCTATGTGCAAGCATCAGGAGATCTTCGAGAAGTATTTCTCAAATATATAATCAACACTTAAGGAATTCTGGTGAAGATATTAATGCGAATCAAATATCAATTCTCGTGACAATCTCCCAAATTAAAAAAGGGACAATCACTCAAATATCAAATAAATTAAAAATGGAAAGAACAACTCTGACCAGAAATCTGAATATTCTAGAAAATGCGGGATGGCTGAAAACAAGTTCTGGTGAAGATGGCCGAGTTAAATATCTTTTTATAACTGAAAAGGGAGAAAGTGTTCTTATAAAAATTTATCCTCATTGGCTGCTTGCTCACCTTCAGGTAATCAATACCCTTGGAGACGAGCTCGATGCTTTTAGAAAGAATTTAAGCAAAATAAATTCACTAACTCATTAATACTTACCTCTTATTACCCCGTCAACTTTTATTATGAAAAAAGATATAGTTAGAAAAACATATTTAAAAAAGCGTCAAGGACTTTCTGCTATCATCTTTGCAGAGCAGGAAACTCAGCTTGTTCAAAACACTATTGAGCTTATCAAAAAATATAAGCCTGAATGTATTCATTGCTTTTTACCCATCCATTCTAAGGGTGAGATAAACACTATGCCAATCATTCAGTATTGCTGGAAAAATAACATCAATGTTGTTGTGCCTGTGAGTAACTTTGAAGATGGAACACTAAAAAATGCAGAATTTGGACCTCGTACCAAAACAAAGCAAACAAAAAATAATATTACCGAACCAGTTGACCCTATTTGGAAAAAAAACGATGCTATTGATATTGTAATTACCCCCCTTCTAGCTTTTGATCTGAAAGGTTATCGCGTAGGGTATGGTAAAGGATTTTACGATCGTTTTTTTGCTTCTTTACACAAAGATGCAAAAAGAATTGGAATCAGCCTTTTTAAGCCTTGTAGCGCCATAGGAAATATCACTGAACTAGATATCGCTTTGACACATTGCGTGACTCCCAATAAAACCTATATTTTTTAAAATTTTAAAAAGTGGTAAGTGTTTATTATTTTAAGCTTTGATTTTAAATAAACTATCTATTTCTTAATTAGTTGTTCCTTAGCTGGTGCGTAGGTTTCTATTGCTGATGGGAATGCCCCTGAATGCACATCGGCTGCAAACTGATTGATAGCATTTTTGATAAGATCGGCACCATTCAGGTATGTTCTTACGAATTTAGGCTTAAAGTCTGTAGAAAATCCTAGGACATCTTGAAAAACTAGCGCTTGTCCATCTACGTCTAATCCTGCTCCGACACCGACTACTGGGATAGAAACTGCATCTCTAACCGAGGCACCGACGTGTTGTGGGACAGCCTCTAACACAATTGCTATACATCCAAGCTTATCAAGTTTTTTGGCTTCTTCAATGAGGCTACGCTCACTTTCAATAGTTTTGCCTTGAGCTTTAAATCCACCGATGGCATTGTGGTGAGAGGGTGTAAGGCCAATATGTCCGATTGTTGGAATACCTGATTGAGTAAGATGAGCATAGAGCTCCTCGTTTCCATCAACACCTTCTATCTTCAGTGCATTTGCTCCAGCCTTGATTAAGATTTCAACGTTATCCATGGTCTCCTTCATCCCTTTCCTATTACTCATGAAAGGCATAGAGGCAATAAGGAATTTTTCTTTTGCTCCTTTTCTGACCGCTCTCGTATGCATCGCAATTGTAGACACATCAGAACTTAATGTGTCGCTATGTCCATGCATTACCATAGACGAACAATCACCAATTAAAATACCACTGACATCTGTTTCGCTAAGAATCTTTGCGCTCCAGTAGTCATAAGAGGTAACAACTACAATTTTTTTTCCTTCTGCTTTTAACTTTTTGAAATTTTCTAATACACTCATGATATTAATCTCGTAAGTTTACAATTTACAGAGACTATTTTAGTCCTAAATTAGATAATCTTTAAAAAAATAAATTTTCTTTACTACCCTTTCCATCCAGCAAAGAGGCTCGCTCTATAAGTTTCGTTTATTGGCTTAATTCAAGGCTAAAACTCGGTAAATCTAAGCATTTTTGCTATAATTCGCTTCTTCACGATTTTGTCGTGAGATTTTATCTGGCCAGGTAGCTCAGTCGGTAGAGCAGCGGATTGAA
>SYKG01000068.1 GCA_005797835.1 Methylotenera sp. | reverse complement strand
CCCCTGCCATTTTTTTTAGATTGCTCATTACTAGGACCGAAACTTGGATAATAACAACGTGATGATATTTACTGGGAATGCTAATACAGCCCTTGCTGAACAAGTAGCTGTAAATTTAGGGATCCATCTTGGACGCGCAGATGTGGGACGCTTCAGCGACGGTGAAACTATGGTCGAGCTTCTTGAAAATGTTCGTGGCAGAGATATATTTGTTCTTCAATCTACAAGTCATCCTACCAATGATAATTTAATGGAAATTATGGTGATTGTAGATGCATTAAGAAGATCATCTGCATCAAGAATTACAGCAGCAATTCCCTATCTTGGCTATTCAAGACAGGACAGAAGGCCGAGATCGGCACGAGTTGCAATTACTGCGAAAGTAGTAGCAAACATGCTTACAAGTGTTGGCGTAAATAGGCTTCTAACTATGGACCTACACTCCGACCAAATTCAAGGATTTTTTGATATTCCTGTAGATAATATTTATGCAACACCAGTACTTCTTAAAGATTTACTTGACCAAAATCATAAAGATCTTGTTGTGGTGTCCCCTGATGTTGGTGGTGTTGTGAGAGCAAGAGCGTGTGCTAAACAATTAGGTTCAGATCTAGCAATTATTGATAAACGGAGACCGAAGCCCAATGTGTCCAAAGTGATGAATATCATAGGTGAAGTAGAGAACAGAACCTGTGTCATTATTGATGACATGGTGGATACTGCTAATACGCTTTGCGAGGCTGCAACTGCTTTAAAAAAGAGTGGCGCTAAAAAAGTAGTAGCTTATGCCACTCACCCGATTCTCTCGGGAAACGCAACAAAAATTATTGGTGAGTCTGCATTAGACGAGTTAGTTGTAACAAATACCATTCCGCTAAGTAATGCGGCAATGGCATGTAAAAAAATTAGGCAGCTAAGTGTTGCTGAACTCTTGGCAGAAACGATTCGTCGCATCAGCCAAGGTGATTCCGTAAGTTCTCTTTTTATGGAATAAAGAATTTGATCATAATGATCAATAAACTGCTGCAGTCTGGTCGCGGAATGCAGATTTAACTTAAGGAGTAAAAAATGAAAATTGAAATTACTGCAACAAAACGTGATCTGAAAGGTACGGGTGCGAGCCGCCGTCTTCGTCAATCTGGAAGTATTCCTGGAATTTTATACGGCGGAGGTCAAGAACCTATTTCGCTTGACCTAGAACATAAATCCTTATTTCTACAATTTAGACATGAGGCATTTCATGCATCTATCTTGACACTTAATTTAGAGGGTAATAAAGAGTCTGTCTTATTAAGAGATTTTCAAATGCACCCAGTAAGAAATACTATTCAGCATATTGATTTTCAACGCGTGAATGAAAATGAAAAAATTAACGTAAAAGTGCCATTCCACTTTATTAATGCTGAAATTGCTCCAGGCATCAAGCTTGATGGCGGCATTGTGGCCCACATCATGACCGAAGTAAATATCTCTTGTTTACCAAAAAATCTCCCTGAATTTATTGAGGTTGATCTATCAATGCTTGACATTGGTCAATCAATTCACTTATCAGAAATCAAAACGCCTGAAGGCGTTGAATTTCTTCAGCTCACCCATGGCAACGACTCAGGGGTAGCTTCTATTGCTAAACCGAAAGCAGTGGTTGAAGAAGTCAAGCCAGTTGAGATTGTTGATGATGCAGCGGCTCCAGCAGCTGAAGGCGCTAAAGCAGCTGAAGGCGCTAAAGCACCTGATGCAGCTCCAGCTGAAGCTGCTAAATCAGACAAAGCTAAGTAATCATAATTCAGATATGAATAAGGCGCACTTTTTAAAACTAAGTGTGCCTTATTTTTCATATGAACCAAATTAAATTATTTGTAGGCCTGGGGAATCCTGGGGAAAAATATTCTAATACCAGACACAATGCAGGTTTTTGGTGGATCGATCTTGTCGCCCATCAACAAAATATCAACTTAAAGAATAATGATAAATTTTTTTCAAGTATTGGGAAGTCATCTAATACAAAAGATTTTTATTTTGCAAAACCGAATATATTTATGAATGACAGTGGCAAAGCACTCTCAGCAATAGCAAATTTTTATCAAATTAATCCAAATGAAATTTTAGTTATTCATGATGATTTAGATATAAACGTCGGACAAGCAAAACTTAAATTTGGCGGCAGTCACGGAGGACATAATGGACTCAAAAGTATATTTACATCAATTGGCTCTCAAGATTTTTGGCGGTTAAAGATTGGTATTGGTCATCCTGGTGAAAAACATTTAGTTATAGATTATGTATTAAAAAATCCTTCATCTAAAGAGAGAGATCTCATTGAAGAATCCTTAGAAGTAAGTAGTCGACTTTTCAATGAAATTGTATCAGGTCAATTTGAAAAAGCTATGCTCAATCTGCATACTAATAAATAAAGAAAAATAAATTATGAAATGTGGAATTGTTGGATTACCGAATGTTGGAAAATCAACGTTATTCAATGCAATTACTAAAGCAAGTATTGCTGCAGAAAACTATCCATTCTGTACCATAGAACCTAATATTGGGATTGTAGAAGTACCTGACCCAAGAATTGAAAAGCTTGTAACAATTGTTAACCCAGAAAAAACTCAACCAGCTATTGTTGAATTTGTCGACATAGCTGGTCTTGTCGCGGGAGCATCCAAGGGAGAAGGTCTTGGCAATAAATTTTTAGCTAATATTAGAGAAACAGATGCCATTGTGCACGTCGTACGTTGCTTTCAAGATGATAATATTGTTCACGTCTCTGGAAAGGTAGATCCTCGTTCTGATATTGAAGTCATTAATACAGAGCTTATTTTAGCCGATATGGAAACGGTGGATAAAACACTGCATCGTGAAAATAAAAAAGCAAAATCTGGAGATAAGGAAGCTATTCAGCTTGTTTCAATTCTGACAAAAATTTTAGGACATCTTGATGAAGGAAAATTAGTTAAGAATTTAAATTTAGATGAAGATGAAATCAAACTCATTAAACCTTTATGCTTAATTACAATAAAGCCAGTGATGTTTATAGCTAATGTAAATGAAACAGGATTTACTAACAATCCTATACTCGACTCTCTTAAGGCTATAGGTCAAAAAGAAAATCTTCCTGTTATTTCAATTTGTGCAAAAATTGAAGCAGAAATCGCTGACTTAGAAGATGAAGATAAGGCTATATTTCTAAGTGAACTTGAACTAGATGAGCCAGGACTTAATAGAGTAATTCGTTCAGCCTATGCATTGCTTGGATTACAAACATACTTTACTGCAGGCGTTAAAGAAGTAAGGGCATGGACTATAAAAAAAGGTGCAACTGCTCCTGAAGCTGCAGGCGTTATTCATACAGACTTTGAAAAAGGCTTTATTCGCGCTGAAGTCATTTCTTACAATGATTTCATTACATACAACGGTGAACAAAAATCTAAAGAAGCTGGAAAAATGCGCCTAGAAGGTAAAGAATATGTCGTTCAGGATGCTGATGTTATGCATTTTAGATTTAATGTCTAATATCAGTCTTTGACTTTAAGTCTTTAAAAAAATATAATGCACGCCTTATTTTGTTTTGTGAGAGGGTGATGTAGCTCAGCTGGTTAGAGCGCAGGATTCATAATCCTGAGGTCGAGGGATCGTGACCCTCCATCACCACCATTTATTATTACTTCCGACTGTCTGGAGTGTTTTTGTCCAATATTTTGAACAATATCATGCTGACTTATATTTGCAGTTATCAAAAGTTTTAAATCTACCTGCGGCATAAGAAGCGGCGAACGCATTTGGTTTAACCATTGGAACAACATTACATGTTCCACGAATGTATCCGATTGCCTCATTAATTACACAGTTAGAACCATACATCTCATCTGGGTTTATGTCTAAATGAACTTCAACGGTTCTTTCTTCTAATATGTCCGCTAATTTAAGATACAATTCAGATACTTTGTAGACTTCATTCATTAATCTATAACGTGGTCTATTCTGCTTTTGATCGTAGTCTTTTTCACGTGTTACTTCACCAAAAATTTTACATCCATTATTTCCATTAATGTGAACAACAATTGCCATGACATAATCAGCATACCAATCTTTTCCGATTCTAAATCTTTCAGAATCACAACCAATATAGATTTTTGACTCTAAAGTTTGTGCTTCTATAAAATGTCTAACTTCTTCTAGATTTAATTTTTTCATTATTCACCTATTTGAACACAAGTTAAGTTGTTCACACCGTGAACAAGAAATTATACTGTTTGTTCTACTGTTCTATGAAAATTATAGTTTTACTGCCAGTTACACTTTTTTAAATAATTTATATATAAATCAATGACTTAAAATAATAGAGCAGTTTTCATCGTCCTAAGGTCTAGAGTTAAAGCCTCTCCATCACCACTATTTAACCTTTTAAAACTTCAATTCAGTTTTATATGGAACTCTTTCAGCAAGCTCGTTTGTATATTGATCAATTCCATTCTTTTCTCTTCTTAAAAAATCTTTGATTGCATGTTCAAATTTTTCATCAAAAATTCTATGAAACGAAAATGTGTTGAATGGCTCAAATCCCCTTGCAAGTTTATGCTCGCCTTGCGCTCCACCTTCAAATTCAGCAATTTTATTTTCAATACAAAATTCCTGACCTTGATAATATGAAAGTTCAAAATGCAATCCAGGATAAAAAGAATTTGAACCCCAATATCTTCCATACAATTTTTTATCGTCATAAATAAAAAATGATCCTGCAATAGGGAGATCTCCTTCAATACCAAATATCAGTAATAAATTATCAGGCATGTCTTGTTTGATAAGGCTAAAAAAGGCTCTTGTGAGATATGGACGGGAATGATGCTCTTCATAAGTGTTACAGTAAAAAGAATAAAAAACATCTAAATCTTCTTCAGTAATTTCAGAACCTTTTATTTTTTTAATTTTAAGTTTTAAATCCTGAATCTTTTTTCTTTCTTGTTTTATTTTTTTTCGCTTATCATGAGACAGCTGAGATAAAAATTCTGCAAAATTATTATATTGTTTGTTAATCCATTTAAATTGAACACCCTCTCTTGACATCCATTTTGAATCTTCATATATATCTCGTTCATTATCATCGCAAAATAAAATATGACTCGAAGACATTTTATTCTTCGAAGCAAACATCTCTAGATGTCTAAGTATATTTTGCTGGATTGATTGGTCCACTCCAAAAATTCTAGGTCCAGTTGCTGGAGTAAATGGTATACATGAGACAATTTTTGGATAATAGTTTTCTCCGTACTTTTGATAAGCTTCTGCCCAAGACCAATCAAAAACATATTCGCCATATGAGTGTTCTTTAAAAAATATTGGTGCAGCTCCAACAAGTTTACTTTGTTCAGTTACGATTATTGGAAAAGAGTGCCAACCTGTCCCTGCACCAAT
>SYKG01000067.1 GCA_005797835.1 Methylotenera sp. | reverse complement strand
GGGGTCGTTGGTTCGATTCCAATCGCGACTACCAATTTTTTGCCTCATAGTTCAAGCTATCAAGAATAGTGAAAAGCTTATAAAATGATGCAATTCTTAAAAATTCAATTCAACTATGCCTGAAATAAGATTACCGGACGGTTCTAAGCGACAATTTGAAACTGATATCACTGTTGCGGAAGTTGCACAAAATATTGGTGCTGGGTTAGCTCGCGCAGCACTTGCAGGTCGTGTGAATGAGCAGCTTGTTGATCTTTCGTTTGTCATTAGTGAAGATAGTGATCTTGCGATCATCACTGACAAAAATCCTGAAGGACTCGAAGTAATTCGTCATTCAACAGCTCATCTTTTAGCTTACGCTGTTAAAGAATTATTTCCAGATGTACAAGTTACAATTGGCCCTGTGATTGAACATGGTTTTTATTATGACTTTTCATATTCAAGACCTTTCATACCAGAAGATCTAGAAAAAATTGAAAAAAAAATGACTGAAATTGCTAGTTGCGATTTACCTATCATCAGAAAAGTTTTGTTACGCGATGATGCGGTGAAATATTTCAAATCGATTAAAGAGAATTACAAAGCTGAAATTATTGAATCCATTCCATCTGACCAGGAAGTGTCTTTATATACCGAGGGCGAATTCACAGATCTTTGTCGAGGTCCTCATGTGCCATCAACTGGAAAATTAAAGGTATTCAAATTAATGAAAGTTGCAGGTGCCTATTGGCGTGGCGATTCTAAAAATGAAATGCTGCAAAGAATCTATGGAACTGCATGGACCAATAAAGAAGACTTACAAAATTATCTCTCTATGCTAGAAGAGGCTGAGAAAAGGGATCATCGTAAATTAGGTAAGCTTCTCGATCTATTCCATATGCAAGATGAAGCTCCTGGTATGGTATTTTGGCATCCCAAAGGATGGTCGATTTGGCAAGAAGTTGAAAATTACATGCGAAAGATGTTTTTAGATTTTGGCTATCTAGAAGTTAGAACACCGACAGTGCTTGATAAGACTTTATGGGAAAAATCCGGACATTGGCAAAATTATCATGACAATATGTTTACGACTTCTTCTGAAAATAGAGATTACGCAGTGAAGCCTATGAATTGCCCTGGCCATATTCAAATTTTCAATAATGCGCTCCATAGTTACCGCGAATTGCCTTTAAGATTTGCTGAATTTGGTTCATGTCACCGTAATGAACCATCTGGCTCTCTTCATGGCTTGATGCGTGTTCGGGGGTTTACTCAAGATGATGCTCATATTTTTTGTAGGGAAGATCAAATAAAAGATGAAGTTACTCAATTTATTGTCATGCTCTTCAAAGCATACCAAGACTTTGGATTTGAGGATGCGTTAGTGAAATTATCTACTCGGCCTCAGAAACGTATTGGCTCCGACGAAACTTGGGATAAGGCGGAAACCGCTCTTAAGACTGCTTTAGAGGAAAATAAGCTCGAATTTGAGCTTCAGCCTGGGGAAGGGTCTTTTTATGGCCCTAAGATTGAATTTACCCTAAAAGATAGCTTAAGCCGTCTTTGGCAATGCGGCACAATCCAGCTAGACTTCAACTTACCTGAGCGTCTTGGCGCTGAATATGTTACTGAAGATAATAGCCGTAAGCATCCCGTAATGCTGCATCGAGCCATTGTGGGTTCTATGGAGCGTTTTATTGGAATTTTGATTGAGCATTACTCAGGTGCTATGCCCCTTTGGCTTGCCCCGATCCAAGTAGTTATTCTCAATATTTCCGATACCCATGCAGACTATGCCTTAAAAGTCATGGATGAACTCAAAAAAAACCAGATCCGATGTGATTCTGACTTGAGAAATGAGAAAATAACCTATAAAATACGGGAACATAGCTTACAAAAGATTCCTTACCTCTTAATTGTAGGTGAGAAGGAATTGGAAGCTAGGCAAGTTGCCGTGCGAACCCGAAAAGGCGAAGACTTAGGATCTATGTCGATTAAGTCATTGATTGATCGACTAAATCAGGAAGTTCAAACTAAAGTCTAGCAACAAGGTAGCGCGGTTTTTCTTTTATATTTATAGGGGATTTGTTATCGCTCAAGGAAAAGAAGTCAGAATAAACGGGGATATTACTGCCCCAGAAATTCGATTGATTGGCGTAAATGGCGAAGCGCTTGGCATAGTGACACTTGCTGAGGCATTTTCAAAAGCAGAAGAAGTAGATATTGATTTAGTAGAAATTGCTCCGCAAGCTCTTCCCCCTGTGTGCAGATTGCTTGATTATGGTAAGTTTAAATATGCAGAAAGTAAGAAGCAACACGAAACCCGCTTAAAGCAAAAGCAGGTCAAGATTAAAGAAGTGAAGTTTCGACCGGGAACCGATGATGGTGACTACAACATCAAAATAAGAAACCTTATTGGGTTCCTTAAAGATGGCGATAAGGCAAAAATTACCTTACGTTTTAGAGGTAGAGAAATAACACATCAAGAATATGGTTTAGCGATTCTAAAACGCGTTGAACAAGATTTAGTGGAATATGCAGTCGTCGAACAATTTCCAAAAATGGAAGGTCGGCAAATGGTAATGGTTTTAGCTCCGCAAAAAAAGGCTAAAGCAAAAACCACTGAAGTAAAAGTTTCTGAGTGATACGGCTTAAACGGCATGCCTAAGCACTCTTCATACTCTAAATAGGGAGACCAAAATGCCAAAAATGAAAACAAAAAGTGGTGCTAAAAAGCGCTTCAAGTTTTTAGGAAACGGTATGGTAAAGAGAACACGTTCTCATTTACGCCATATCTTGACTAAAAAAACAACAAAACAAAAACGTAATCTTAGAGGCACTGTCCTCATTTCAGCAACCGATGTCAAACGCGTTCGCGCAATGATGCCAACTCAATAAGGAGAATAATATGCCTAGAGTAAAACGTGGTGTCACCGCTAGAGCGAAACATAAAAAAGTTTTAGCACTGGCTAAAGGTTATCGCGGTCGTCGTAAAAATGTATATCGTATAGCTAAACAAGCTGTAATGAAGGCAGGTCAGTATGCATATCGTGATCGCCGTCAGAAAAAACGTCAGTTCAGATCATTATGGATTGCACGGATTAACGCAGCAGCTCGTGAGTGTGGCCTTACATATAGCCGTTTCATGAATGGCCTTAAGAAAGCTTCTGTTGAAGTAGATCGTAAGGTATTAGCAGATATGGCAGTATTCGATAAAGCAGCTTTTGCTAAGTTTGTCGAAATTGCTAAATCTGGTTCAGGAGCAGCATAAAAATTATTAATTTTTAAAAGGAGGCTTCTAGCCTCCTTTTTTTTATTAAAATGGTAGTCAATGAATAATCTTGAATACACCTTAAATGAAGCCCGCGAAGACTTTGATCAATGCAAGTCGCTGACAGATCTTGACCAGGTAAAAGCCAAATATTTGGGTAAGAGTGGAGTCTTAACAGAAGCACTTAAATCATTAGGTAAATTATCTCAAGAAGATAAACCTAAAGTTGGCGCTACAATTAATTTGGTGAAGCAGGGTGTTGAAGAGGCTTTAGAAAAAAGACGAGAAGCTATTTTGAATGCTTCTCAAGCGATACAACTTGAGGAAGAATCATTAGATGTGACTTTGCCTTCAAGAAAAGAAGATCGAGGTAGTTTGCATCCAGTTACACAAACGCTTCATCGCGTTGAATCACTTTTTTATTCTATGGGATTCTCAGTAGCAAACGGCCCACAAATTGAATCTGACTTTTATAATTTCACAGCACTAAATATTCCAGAATTACATCCAGCTCGTGCAATGCACGATACTTTTTATATTGATGAATCTCACGTACTAAGAACGCATACATCCCCTGTACAAATTCGTCATTTAGAAAAAAATAAACCACCACTCAAAATTATTTCACCAGGTCGTGTTTATCGTGTTGATTCAGATGCAACACATTCACCGATGTTTCATCAAGTCGAAGGTTTGTGGGTTGATCAACAAGTAAGTTTTGCAAATCTAAAAGGTATTATTGAAAATTTTCTTCAAACCTTTTTTGATAATAATGATTTAAAAGTACGCTTTAGACCTTCTTACTTTCCTTTCACCGAACCTTCTGCTGAAATAGATATGAGTTGGAAGGGTGGTTGGTTAGAAATTGGTGGCTGTGGCATGGTTCATCCAGAAGTATTTAAACATGTAGGTATTGACGCAAATCAATATCAAGGATTTGCTTTTGGATTAGGCATCGAGCGTTTAACAATGTTACGTTATGGCATTCAGGATCTGCGCCACTTTTTTAATAATGATTTACGTTTTCTACAACAATTTATTTGAAGATATATCAACATGCAATTTTCTGAAAATTGGTTAAGATCTTATGTGAATACTTCACTACCTAGTGATGCACTAAACCATATCATGATTATGGCAGGTTTAGATGTAGATGATTCTTACCCTCTGGGGGTGTCATTTAGCAATGTCGTAGTGGGTGAGATTGTTGCAATTAAAAAACATCCTGATGCAGATCGACTTCAAGTATGTGATATCAATATTGGTGATCAGACATTACAAATTATATGTGGGGCAACTAATGCAAGACAAGGTATTAAAGTAGCGTGTGCATTAATAGGTGCTAAATTACCTTCGATAGTTATTAATCAAGTAAAAGTTCGAGGCCTAGAATCATTTGGTATGCTTTGTTCATTAAAGGAATTGGGTTTAGCTGAAGAAGCTGAGGGTATTCTAGAGCTTAGCCATGATTTAAAAAATGGCACAGATCTTAGAGCAGTACTTGATCTTAATGATCAAATTACAACATTAAAATTAACACCCAATCGAAGCGACTGCTTAAGTGTATGGGGCGTGGCTCGAGAACTTGCAGCTATCAGTGCATGTTCACTTACACCTATTTCTTATGAAGTGAATCCGATAAAACATAGTGAAAAGAAAAATGTAGTTGTTGAGGATAAATCGGCATGCCCACGTTATTGTGGCCGCATCATTAAAAATGTAGACAATAAAAAGCCTTTGCCTGATTGGATGAACAAAAGACTTGAGCGATCTAATATTAAATCGATCAGTCCTATTGTTGATATCACTAATTATGTATTACTTGAAATTGGTCAGCCACTTCACGCATTTGATAATAATAAAATACAAGGTGATATTAAAGTTAGGTTTGCAAAAACAGAAGAGTCTATACATTTATTAAATGATACAAAAATAAAATTATCCAAAAAAGATTTAGTGATTACAGATAATACAGATGTGATTGCATTTGCTGGCGTGATGGGAGGCTTGCCGTCTTCAGTGACGGATATGACTCAGACTATTTTCTTAGAAAGTGCTTTCTTTGATCCTATTGTCATCGCTGGTAAAGCTAGAGCTTATAATTTATCTTCAGATTCATCATATCGTTTTGAACGTGGTGTAGATTTTGCAAACACACGTCTTGCATTAGAGCGTGCGACTTCCCTCATTATTAAGTATTGTGGTGGAGAAGCTGGCGAGATCACAGAGGTTTTAAATGCTCTTCCCCACCGTAATGAAATTCATTTGAGACTAAAAAAATTAAATACTATGTTAGGCATTGAAATTCCTAGACAAGATATTGAGCGTATATTCCATCAATTAGGTTTTAAAGCTCATAAAACAATTGAAGGATTTAAAGTTTCACCTCCGTCTTATCGATTCGATATTGCGATTGAAGAAGATCTAATTGAAGAGGTAGTTCGCTTATATGGCTACGATAAGATACCTTCAAACCACCCTTTGAGCTATCAAACGATGTTACAAGCATCTGGGACTCCTAAATACGAACTTAAGGAAGCACTCGTATCTCGGGGTTTTTATGAAGTGGTGACTTATAGTTTCATTGAAGATGAGATCGAGAAATCATTGCATGGGAATGCAAATCCTATTCAATTACAAAATCCAATTGCAAGTCAGATGTCTGCTATGCGCTCATCTTTATGGAGCAGTCATCTTGAAGTTTTAAATTACAACTTAAATCGCCAAGTATCACGCTTAAATATTTTTGAGATGGCACAAGTCTTCCATCGCGAAAAAAAGGATTTCTTTGAAACAGAAGTCATATCAGGATTGAGTTATGGTAGCTTTATGCCCGAGCAATGGGCTGACATGGAGCGCGATATTGATTTTTATGACATGAAAGCCTATGTCGAGGCTCTAACATCTAAACGACTTATGTTTAAAAGAAGTGATAAAACACCTGTAGCACTTCATCCAGGCCAGTCCGCAGAAGTTTTTTTAGAAGGGCACTCGATAGGCTGGGTTGGTAAATTACATCCAAAGTGGCAGCAACATTTTTCCCTTCTTAAGGCCCCGTTTATTTTTGAATTAAAAATTGAGAAGTTTTTAGAAGGAAAGACATTTCAATACGAAGAAATTTCAAAATTCTTACCTGTGAGGCGAGATATTGCAGTCGTGGTTGATGAGACAATTGAGGTAGAAGCAATCATAGATAGCGTTTATAAGGCTAAAATTCCATTCTTAAATAAGATAGCTTTATTTGATCTTTACAAGGGGAAAAGTGTCGCTGAAAACAAAAAAAGTGTTGCATTTCTGATACTTATGCAGGATACTTCAAAAACATTAGTTGATAGTGAAGCTGACTTTTCCGTATCAAAAATCGTCGAATTACTTGAAAAACAATTTGGTGCAACACTCCGCAACTAATACTATATTTAATACCGATTTAAAAGTAGGCCGTTATGACATTAACTAAAGCAGATTTATCCGAAATTTTATTTGACCATGTAGGTTTAAATAAACGTGAAGCTAAAGACATGGTGGAAGCTTTTTTTGAAGAAATTCGTAATGCACTCGAAAACGGTGACAGCATCAAACTATCTGGTTTTGGCAATTTTGAATTAAGAAAGAAATCAGAAAGACCAGGCCGTAATCCTAAAACGGGTGAAGAGATTCCTATCAAAGCAAGACGTGTAGTGACCTTTCATGCAAGTCAAAAACTAAAAAGCAATGTTGAAGAGAACTACTCTGGAAAGAAAGCTTAAATCCCCCGTCTTACCTGAAATACCTTCTAAGAGATATTTTGCAATTGGAGAGGTAAGCGAGCTTTGTCTCGTTAAGGCACATGTACTAAGGTATTGGGAGCAAGAGTTTGATCAGCTCAAAGATATCAAGCGACGTGGCAATCGTCGATACTATCAATTACCCGAAGTTTTATTGATTCGTAAAATTAGAGAGCTGCTTCATGATGAAGGTTTTACGATTCAAGGAGCCAAGCAAAAGCTTAGAGATAAAAATTTTGTAAAAGAAATTAAGCAAGCTGAGCAAGCAAGGGAGGTTCAAGTTACTAAGCAAGGTCAAGTTGAATTACCCTTAGAAAATCTTAATCTATCCAATTCTCTTGCTGGTGTTAATATCAAATCGATTAAAGACGAATTGCTCAGTATCATCGAACTACTTAAAAAGTAATTCATCATTGTTTTAGTTTTCGGGGCGTAGCGCAGCCTGGTAGCGTACTTGCATGGG
>SYKG01000066.1 GCA_005797835.1 Methylotenera sp. | reverse complement strand
GAATCCCTACCTTGCTTTCAGTGCGCTTATGATGGCCGGTTTAGATGGTGTTCAAAATAAGATCCACCCTGGGGATCCTGCGACAAAAGACTTGTACCATTTAACTCCTGAAGAGGACGCTCAAGTCCCAACCGTTTGTTCGTCGCTCGAACAAGCGCTTGAGTATTTAGATAAAGATCGCGAATTCTTAACACGTGGCGGTGTATTTACCGATGACTGGATCAATAGCTATATCGATCTTAAGATGGAGGAAGTTACTAAGATGCGAATGACGCCTCATCCCATTGAATTTACCATGTATTATAGTTGCTAGTTTTTAAAAAGATAGTTTAAAAAGGACGGCTTTATAGCCGTCCTTTTTTATGCCTTTATTTTGATCGTTATAACTAAATGCACTATTTTAGTGCATTTTAGCGTAATATTCTTTACAATGTTTAAAAAAGCCCATCAAATCGTCCTTAAAAGCCCTTAAGAGATCTGGCACGAGTTTTGCTGTAAATATAAATGACAAAGGATAAATTTATGAAACAACATACTAAGCCAAAATTAGTCCCAGCATTAAAAGGGATTGAACACCTAGCCAGTGCGGTATTGCTATGTGATGTTGAAGGACATATCTTATATATGAATCCATCAGCCGAAATTTTATTTGGATTAAGTGGAAAACATATTTATAAAATGTCGCTGGATGAGGCATTTCCCCATTCAGATATTTTGAAGTTAGCCATTAGCCAAGCATTAAACAGCGACACCCCTTATCGTGAACATGAGTTTTTAATTACCACATTAAAATATCAATCATTTTCAGTGACCTGCACCATCACACCGATTCAAATTGAAACTATTCGCTATGTTCTTGAATTCCAGCAAATGGATCAGCAATTAAGATTTGCAAAAGAAGAGCGTATGCTCATCCAACAGCAAGCCAATTCTGAATTGATTCGTAATTTAGCTCACGAAATTCGTAATCCTTTGGGCGGTTTGCGAGGAGCGGCACAACTTCTCGAGCATGAGTTACCGGACGTTTCACTCACAGAATATACGCAAGTGATTATTAAAGAGGCTGATCGCTTGCAGTCGCTTATGGATCGATTACTCGTTCCTCATCAAAAACCTAAATATGAACCTACTAACATCCACGAAGTATTAGAGCGCGTTCGAAGTTTATTATTAGCAGAATCTCCTGACGAAATAAAAATTCAACGTGATTACGATACAAGTTTGCCAGATATAAATGGTGACCGTGAAAAACTCATCCAAGCAGTTCTTAATATTGGACGAAATGCGGCGCAAGCGATGAATGAAAAAAAACAACAAGGACTGATTATTTTTAAAACACGTGCTGAGCGTCAGATCATACTTGCTAAGAAACGTTACCGAACAGGTATTAAACTTGACATTATTGATAATGGTCCAGGCATCCCCTCTAATATTCGCGATAAAATATTTTATCCGCTTGTCTCAGGTCGTGAGGGCGGTTCAGGATTAGGTCTTTCATTAGCACAAACTTATGTCAGCCAACATCAAGGCATGATTGAGTGTAAGAGTGAACCTGGACATACGATATTCACAATTTTATTGCCTATTAAAGATTTACATATAAAAGAAATTTCTCCTCACAACCAAGAATCACAAGGATCTTCACTATGAAAGCCATTTGGATCATCGATGATGACAAATCTATTCGATGGGTATTTGAAAAAGCTCTCGCACGAACTGATTTAAATTTTAAAACCTTTACTTCAATCAAAGACGCCTTAGCAGCTATTAAGGATGAAGAGCCCCAAGTTATTGTGAGCGATATTAGAATGCCTCAAGGTTCAGGTTTGGAACTCCTTCAGGTCATAAAAGAAAGATACGCACATATTCCTGTCATCATCATGACAGCTTATTCTGATTTAGAAAGTGCAGTCGCTGCCTTTCAAGGGGGTGCTTTTGAATATCTCGCTAAACCATTTGATGTTGATCAAGCGATTGAAATTATTCATCGTGCGATTGATGAGTCTTTAAAACAAAGTTTGCAAGAAGTATCCTTTGAAAATTCGACCGAGATGATTGGACATGCACCTTCGATGCAAGAAGTTTTTCGTGCGATAGGAAGACTAAGCCGTTCCCATGCTACTGTTCTTATAAACGGAGAATCAGGAAGTGGCAAAGAATTAGTAGCTAGCGCCCTTCATAAACACTCCCCTCGTGCCAATAAACCTTTTATTGCAATAAATACTGCAGCTATTCCAAAAGACTTATTAGAGTCAGAATTATTTGGGCATGAGCGCGGTGCCTTTACAGGAGCCCAAGCTCTCCGCAAAGGACGTTTTGAACAAGCAGATGGTGGGACACTTTTCTTGGATGAGATTGGAGATATGCCACCTGATCTGCAGACGAGACTTTTACGTGTGCTGAGTGATGGTCAATTTTATCGAGTGGGCGGGCATAATCCGATTAAAGTGAATGTGCGTGTAATTGCAGCCACTCACCAAAACATGGAAGAGAGAGTCAAAGCAGGTCTTTTCAGAGAAGATTTATTTCATCGATTAAATGTTATTCGTTTACGCTTACCGGCTTTAAGAGAGCGCACAGAAGACATTCCAGATTTAACTCGTCACTTCTTGCAGCAAAACGCCCAGCAGCTGGGTGTTGAAACAAAAATTTTATCTGAAGAAACCTTGCAATACTTATCAAATCTTCAATGGAGTGGTAACGTGCGACAGCTTGAAAATGTTTGTCATTGGTTAACCGTTATGGCACCGGGGCAAAATATTGATACAGCTGATTTACCTCCTGAATTAAAAAATAGTGATGTGTTTAGAGAGACCTCTACTGATTGGAAAGATTTACTTAGGCAAGAAGTACAAATAGCTTTAAATAAAAATCAGAAAGGTATCTTGAGTCACTTAAATCAAACTTTTGAAAAAATTCTTATCGAAGCGGCGCTTCATTTTACCAAAGGAAGACGCATTGAAGCCGCAGAAATATTAGGTTTAGGTAGAAATACTTTAACCCGAAAAGTAAAAGACTTAAATATAGAAAGACAATAAAGTTAAGGAATTTCTAAGGACAACGTTTAATTAAAAAATATGATTTGTACGCCCTATATTGAATTCCATTTAAAGTCACTGTTTGACGTAACCTTCGAGTTCTTTGATTAAGTTTCCTTGGAAGACAATCATTTCCTTAGCCACATCTCCTAGAGATAGCATGCCAAGGATCTTATTGCCATCCATGATCGGCAAGTGACGAATATGATTTTTGGTCATGATAGCCATGGCTTTTTCAAACGTATCTTTCGCATGTCCGACCACTACATCTTTTGTCATCACCTCTTCAATCATAGTTACTTTGGAAGATTTTCCTTGTAAGATCACTTCACGAGCGTAATCGCGCTCTGAGAATATTCCTACCATTTTATCTTTGTCCATTACGACTAAAGCACCAATTTTGTATTCAGCCAAAATGATGAGGGCATCAATCACGGGGCGATTTGGTGCAATACTGATCACTTCGTTAAATTTTTTTTCAGTAATAAGTTGAGCGGCAGTTTTCATAAGTCACCTTTTTTGAAAGCTTGAATTCAAATATACACCCTATAATAATGCCACTACATTAAATAATCACAAATAATGTCAATTAAAAAAAAACAAAGCCTGATGGCTTTTTTAGCCCTCATGTTTTTATGCCTAATTTGGGGTTATAACTGGGTGGTCATGAAAAAAGCTCTTCATTTTTCAAGCCCCTTCGATTTTGTAGCACTCAGAACTGTCCTGGGTAGCCTTTGTTTATTCATTGTCATGCTTCTTTTAAAAAAACCTTTTAGTATTAAAGAGATCCCAAGTTTAATTATTCTAGGTCTGTTACAGACGGTAGGCTTTACAGGGCTTTTGGTATGGGCCTTAGAAGAAGGAGGGGCCGGTAAAACAGCAGTGCTTACCTACACCATGCCTTTTTGGACTATGCTTTTTGCGCGGCCACTCCTTGGTGAAAAATTAAGGGGGTGGCAATGGCCTGCAGCTTTTTTTTCACTGATGGGGATATTATTTATGCTGGACCCATTTAATCTAGGGACGGATGTATTCAGTGTAATGCTTGCGATTTTATCTGGAATTTCATGGGCACTTGCCGTGATTTTGGTTAAAAAACTTCAAGTACGTTCACCCAATCTTGACCTCATTTCTCTTACAGCATGGCAGATGCTTTTTGGATCATTACCCATTGTTCTAGTTGCTTTTATGACCCATTCCACATCGATTGAATGGAGCAATTATTTTATTGGGGGCCTCATTTATAACGCAGTCTTAGGGACTGCCGCCGCATGGTTTTTGTGGCTATTTGCTCTGAGACATTTATCAGCGGGCATTGCGACTATGACCATGACAATTTGTCCTGTTATAGCTGTCATTGCATCATCAATTGAGCTTCGTGAAATTATTAAACCTTTTGAATTTTTAGGTATGTTTTTAATTGGAGTGTCCCTTTTAATTATTTCTTATGATCGTATAAAAAGGCATAAAGAAGATCTTGTTCAGCCATGGCTTAAAAATGAACCCATGATAAAATCAAGGCCTAGAAGGGATTAAGCATGGCGGGACATTCAAAATGGGCAAATATTCAACACCGCAAAGGTCGTCAAGATGCCAAGCGGGGAAAAGTTTTCACAAAAATTATTAAAGAAATTACTGTAGCAGCTAGATTGGGTGGCGGAGAGGTGAACTTTAACCCTCGTCTGAGAGCCGCAGTTGCTCTTGCTAAAGAAGAAAATATGCCACAAGACAATATCACGCGTGCGATAAAAAAAGGCACAGGTGAATTGGAGGGGGTGAGTTACGAAGAAGTGAGATACGAAGGTTACGGTATTGCTGGAGCTGCCATTATTATTGATTGCTTAACCGATAATAAACAAAGAGCTGTGGCTGATGTGAGACATGCGCTCACTAAGCATGGTGGTAATTTAGGTACTGACGGGTCAGTCGCTTTTTTATTTAAACATTGTGGCCGTATCTTTTTTGCACCCGGTACAGACGAGAGTAAAGTGATGGAGTTTGCTTTAGAGGCAGGTGCCGAGGATATTATTGCTGATGACGATGGCAGTATTGAAGTGATCTCTTCTGCTAATGAATTTATTCAGGTCAAAGAATCGTTCTTAAATGCAGGTTTAAAAATCGAGTTAGCAGAAGTAGCCATGCGTCCTACTATCGAAAATGCTTTAAGAGGTGATGACGGCGCAAAGATGCAAAAAATTTTAGATGCGCTGGAGGATTTAGACGATGTGCAAGAAGTTTATACCACAGCTGTGATTGAAGACTAAATCCATCATTGAATGAGTCTATCATCATCCTTGGTATTGATCCTGGTCTAAGAATTACGGGGTTCGGCGTTATTGAAAAAAATGGCGATAAGATTCTTTATATTGGAAGTGGTGTCATTAAAACATTCTCTGCCAAGAAAGAAGCACAGGATAGTTTGCCAGAACGTATTCAAATTATTGTAGAAGGGCTCTTTGAGGTGATTGATCAATATAGGCCTAAACAAATCGCCTTAGAAAAAGTGTTTGTGAATGTGAATCCTCAATCGACACTTTTATTGGGTCAAGCAAGAGGTGCGGCAATAAGTGCGGCTGTTATTAAAAAATTACCTGTCTATGAATACACAGCCTTACAAGTTAAAAAATCAGTCGTAGGTTCGGGGCATGCTAAAAAAGATCAGGTTCAAGAAATGGTTAAACGATTTTTAAAATTACCTTCAATTCCTCAAGCTGATTCTGCAGATGCATTAGCTTGTGCCATATGCCATGCGCATGCATACAATCAAATTAATAATATGGATAGTTTAAGTTATCGTATGAAAAAAGGTAGGCTTTTATGATAGGAAGAATTTCCGGCATTCTTTTAGATAAGACACCGCCCCTGGTATTGGTTGATTGCAATGGTGTGGGTTATGAATGCGAAGTACCAATGAGTACTTTTTATCTTCTCCCTCAAGCTGGTGAAAAGGTCATGCTACTCACCCACTTTGTTGTGCGTGAAGATGCACAACTATTGTTTGGATTTGGGACTAACCAAGAACGTTTAATGTTTAGACAGCTCTTAAAGGTAAATGGTATCGGAGCCAAGTCTGCACTTGCTATTTTGAGTGGCTTATCGATAGATGAACTCATTCATGCAGTATCACTTCAAGAGGCAGGTCTTCTAACACGCGTCCCTGGTATTGGTAAAAAAACTGCTGAAAGGTTACTCCTTGAACTCAAAGATAAATTTACGCTTGATTCAGCTTTAAGTTTTAAAGGTTCTGGTATCACATCAATTAGCCAAGATGTGCTCAATGCATTGATCGCTCTAGGTTACAATGAACGTGAATCTTTAAATGCAGTCAAAGGTATAGATAGTAATTTTTCCGTGAATGACGGAATTAAACAAGCTCTAAAATATTTATCTAAAGGCTAATCAAAGCTCATGATTGAATCTGATCGTTTTGTTGCAAGCACACTTAACGAACCTATCGAGGAATCTATTGAACGGGCGCTTCGCCCGAAGGAACTCCAAGAATATATCGGTCAAGAAAAAGTGAGAAGCCAATTAGAGATATTTATTTCAGCTGCTAAAAATAGAAATGAAGCACTTGATCATGTTTTACTTTTTGGGCCACCTGGTCTTGGTAAAACGACACTCGCTCACATCATTGCTAAAGAGATGGGGGTGAATCTTCGTCAAACTTCTGGCCCTGTTTTAGAAAAACAAGGGGACCTCGCAGCGCTTTTAACAAATCTAGAACCAAACGATGTCTTATTTATTGACGAAATTCATCGCTTATCCCCTGTCATCGAAGAGATTTTATATCCTGCGATGGAAGATTACAGACTTGATATTATGATTGGTGAAGGCCCCTCCGCGAGATCAGTCCGACTCGATTTGCCCCCTTTTACTTTGATAGGGGCAACTACACGCGCAGGCATGCTTACGAATCCTCTTCGCGATCGTTTTGGGATTGTGTCTCGATTGGAGTTTTACAGTGAAACAGAATTAGCTAAAATCGTGGATCGCTCATCGAATCTTCTAGATGCAGATATTGATGCTTCAGGCGCTTTAGAAATTGCAAAACGTTCTCGTGGTACTCCTCGTATTGCAAATCGTTTATTAAGACGGGTACGTGATTTTGCCCAAGTAAAATCTAATGGAAAAATTACAGCGTTGATTGCAGATGATGCACTCAAAATGTTAGATGTAGACTTATTAGGGTTGGATGTGATGGATCGTAAACTACTCCAAGCTATTTTAGAAAAATTTAATGGGGGACCTGTGGGCTTGGATAATTTAGCTGCAGCTATTAGCGAAGAGCGAGAAACGATTGAAGATGTTTTAGAGCCTTATCTTATTCAACAAGGTTATCTGATGCGCACCCCTCGTGGTCGTGTGGTCACAAATGCGACTTATCTTCATTTTGGATTGAAGCCACCGACTCAACACCACACCGAAAATTTATGGCAGGAATAAAAACTTTTTCTTTTCCCATTCGTATTTATTTTGAAGACACCGATAGTGGAGGTGTTGTTTATCATTCCAATTATTTAAAATTTATGGAGCGAGCCAGAACCGAATGGCTCAGAAGTATGGGGATTGATCAGCGCCACTTAAAACATCATGCACATATTATGTTTGTCGTCCATCGTATCGACATTCAATATAAATTCCCCGCACATTTTAATGAGGACTTAGTTGTTAAATGCGAGCTCATTGATATAGGCTCCAGTAAAATTGAGTTTCGACAAATGATTTATCGAGATAATGAGTTATTGATTGATGCAAGTGTCAATGTCGCATGTATTGATAGTGAAAAATTTAAACCAGTCAGAATACCATCTCCCATTAAAAAAACTATGGAGTCTTTATGAATGTTGTAAATGATTTATCTTTTCTAAGCTTGATTTCGGGAGCTACGGTACCTGTTCAACTCGTAATGATTATTTTGTTAGCAGCCTCTGGATTTTCTTGGTGGTATATCTTTATTAAAGTCTCTGTATTAAAAAATGCAGAATTAGCTGTGGATGAATTTGAAAATACATTCTGGACCAGTGGCGACTTGAATAAATTACACGATAGCATTCATAGTGGCCGTATTAAAAATCAAGGTTTGGCCACTATTTTTGAAGCCGGTTACAAAGAATTCAATCGTCATAAAAGACCAAGTACAGATATAAATGATGTTATTGAAGGTGTGCGACGTGCGATGCGAGCCACTTATAATCGCGAACTTGATTTTTTGGATGCACATTTACCTTTTCTAGCATCTGTTGGGTCTGTCAGTCCCTATATTGGTTTATTTGGAACGGTATGGGGCATTATGAACGCTTTTAGAGGTTTAGCTAATGTGGCACAAGCGACCTTAACGCAAGTAGCCCCAGGCATTGCAGAGGCTTTGATTGCAACTGCGATTGGTTTATTTGCAGCTATTCCAGCAGTCATTGCCTATAACCGTTTTGCAACTTCAGTGGATCGATTATCTGTGAGATATGAAAGTTTTATGGAAGAATTTGTCAATATCTTACAAAGAAAAGGATAGATGATGCGTAAACGTCGCTTGATGAATCAGATTAATGTAGTTCCTTACATCGATGTGACGCTGGTTTTGCTTGTCATTTTTATGGTTACAGCACCTATGACAAATCCAGGCGTCGTAGAACTCCCTGAGGTAGGTGAAACCTTAAAACACTCAGGGACGCCTATTGTAATTACTGTCAAACTTAATAACGCCATTGAGATTGAAGGTGAGAGTTTTACGCGTGATCGATTATTAAATCATGTACAGTCTTTAATCAAAAAAACTCCAGATCGAGCGCTGGTCATCGCAGCTGATAAGAATGTGAAGTATGACGAGGTGATCAGTCTCATGGATCTTTTAAAGCAAAATAATGTGTCTAAAGTGGGCTTACTTTTAAAGCCACAAAAATAAATTAAGACGTGATCAGACCTGAAGAAAAAATATTAGCAAAAAAATCTGCGATTTATGCAGCGAGTGTGCATATTATTTTAATTCTGATTATGGTGGTTAGTTTTGAATGGAAGGTAACACTTCCCCAAGTGGCTGAAGTGGAATTATGGGATTCAATTCCCCAACCAAATTCGAAAGCTCTAGAATCACCAGTTATTGAAAAAAAATTTGAACCAGAGCCTTTTGAACAAATTGAGAAGCCTTCTAAGATTCAAGAGATAATTAAATCACTCACAAGCGATAAAGCTGATATAAGTCTTAAAGAAAAAAAAGAAGAAGAGCTAAAAAAAATAGATGATCAAAAAAAGAAAGAAGATTTAAAAAAAATTCAGGAGGAACTTTTAAAACAAGATCAATTAAAAAAACTCCAGCAAGAATTATTACAAGACAAAATAAAACCATCATTAAATCGTCAGGAGAATGTGAAAAAATCGAATCCTACTGAGGCTACTGCCGCACTCGGCGAAATAGACAAATATAAAGTATTAATTCAAAGAAAAATTCAGCAGAATGTGAATAAACAATTGTGTGGGTCTAATCCTGTTGAGCTTCAATTTGAAATCGGATTAATGCCTACAGGTGAATTAATTGGTAATCCTAAGATGTTAAAATCCAGCGGTATTTCTGTATGTGATGAATCAGTTGAGCGTGCTATTTTTCAATCACAACCTCTCCCGGTGCCGACTGATACAGATTTGTTTTCGAAATTTAAAAATTTAAAACTTAACTTCCGCCCTAATGAAAAAATATAGTTTGAGTATGTTAAAAATATTTAAAACATTTGTTCTATTCATTTTTGTCTCTTTTATTTCTCTCAAAGCTTCTGCGATTGAAACGATTGAAATTTCTGGTGGTGGTACCAAGCAAATTAATATTGCAGTGGTGCCCTATAAGGAAATAGTTGGGGACAAAGTAGCCAATAATCGTATGCATCAAATTATTGCAGCTGATCTTTACCGCTCAGGATTTTTTAGACCTTTAGAAGTGGATGGCTTAATCAATAAACCATCTACTTTAAGTGAAATTAATTATCTTGAAATGACCGCAATTGCAGCACAGGTCATGACTTTAGGACAGGTGGAAATAAATAATAATCGTATAAAAGTAAATTGGTTTTTAGTAGATATTAATAAAAAAACTATTTTAACAACCATGGAATTTTCAGGGCCAGTGGCACAATATCGTGCGATTGCTCATAAAATATCTGACACCATTTATGAAAAGTTAACGGGTATTCCTGGTGTCTTTAGTACTAAAATTTCTTATATTTCAAAAATTAAAGGCCGTTATTCTTTAAATGTGGCTGACGCTGACGGATTCAATGCGCAGTCAGTGGTTGGGTCCCCCCAGCCTATTATTTCTGCGAGATGGTCGCCTGATGGAAAGAAGATTGCTTATGTGTCTTTTGAGAAAAAGAAACCCATAATTTATATTCAATCCCTAGTCACAGGACAAAGAATGATCGTGGCTAACTTTAAGGGTAATAATAGTTCACCCTCATGGTCCCCTGATGGAAGGCGTTTAGCCATTGTTTTAACCTATAACGCGAATTCTCAAATCTACTTAATCGATCCTGATGGTTCAAATCTAAAACCACTTATTCAGAGCGCGCATATTGATACAGAGCCTATATGGTCAACAGATGGCAAATTTATTTATTTCACATCCGATCGTGGTGGACGACCACAAATTTATAAAGTCTCATCGAGTGGAGGTGAGCCACAGCGTGTTTCATTTGAAGGGAGCCAGAATTTAAATCCTAATGTCTCACCAGATGGGAAAATACTTACCTATGTCATGCAAGATGAAGGTCGATTTAGAATTGTGTTACATGATTTACAGACGGGTCAAATTACAAAAATTACTGACGGCCCTTTTGATGAGGCGCCGAAGTTTTCGCCGAATGGGCATGTGATATTATATACTCACAAGATTAATGGTTCAGGCGAACTTTCGACTGTATCCATTGATGGGGTCGTTCGCCAGTCATTTAATATAACTGCTGATGACATTAGAGAGCCTGCTTGGGGGCCTCTAGTAAATTAAGTATATGCAATTCAAGGAGATTAGAAAATGAAAAAATCAATATTACTCTTAACATTACTTTCACTTTTTTTTGTGGGATGTAGTTCAACTCCGATTATTGAAGCCCCAAAACCTAGTGATCCTTTTGCTTCTGATTCTGATGATGATAAAGATCTGGATTTAGCTAGCTTAAGGGATTCAAATAATATCTTATCGAAACGAAGTATTTATTTTGATTATGACAAAGATGTCGTTAAAGCTGAATACAAAGATCTCGCCGCAGCCCATGCAAAATACATAGTCGCACATCCAAAAGCAAAAATGACTTTAACAGGTAACACCGATGATCGTGGCTCACGAGAATATAATCTCTCCCTGGGTCAAAGACGATCTGTGTCTGTGAAGAAATCTATGAACATCATAGGTGCTCAAGATTCACAAATTGAAACAGTCAGTTTTGGTGAAGAGCGTGCGGATACCAATTGTAAAGATGACGCGTGTCATGGAAAAGATCGTCGTGTCGATATCTCTTACGAAAAAGAGTAAATAATTTAGTTTTAATGAAAAAATTTATTGTTTTAGCATGTTTATTTGTCTCACCTTTACACGCAGCGCTCTTTGAAGATACGGAGGCGAGAAAAAAACTTCAAGAGATGCAATTAAAAGAAAGTGAATTAGAAACACGTATTATTAGTCTTGAGGCTGTCATTAAAAGTGGCAGCCTTAATGATATGCTGAATCAGATTGAATTGATAAAACGAGACGTTGCAAAATTACGAGGCGACATAGAAACGCTTCGTCATTTAAACGAAACAATTGAGCAGCGCCAGAAAGATCTTTATCAGGATCTGGATGGCAGAATTCGAAAGATGGACGAGAAATCATCTGAAAGTGTTGCTGCCTCACCAAAGAAAGTTGCAGAAACCCCTGCTTCACCAGAAATAAAGGTACCTTCCGATCAAGAAGTCTTAGATCAAGCGAATCAACTTTTAGATGATATGAAATATAAAGAAGCCTTTCAGGCCTTTACTGAGTTAATTAAACAATTTCCCAATAGTGTAAAACTGCCAGAAGCTAAATATGGTTTAGCGAATTCGCAATTTAGTTTAAAAAATTACAAAGCATCTATGGGGACTTATCAAAAATTGCTCGATCAACATCCAGAGTTTGAAAAAAATCCTGAAGTTTTATTGGGCCTAGCCAATGCACAAATTCAATTATCCCTTATCCCTGAAGCTAAAAAAAGTTTGAAGGATTTAGTTAAAAAATATCCAAAGAGTGATGTGCTTCAAAATGCGCAAAAGCGCTTAAAAGTTTTAGAGAGTATTAAGCCTTAATATTTCTTCTTCTTAATTTTCTTAATCTTATAATTCTTAACGTGGTGCAACTTAAAATCTTTGAAATTTTTTATTCACTGCAAGGTGAGTCCTCTCGAGTGGGATTACCCACGATTTTTATTCGTCTAAGTGGTTGTCCTATGCGCTGTCATTATTGTGATACGGCATATGCTTTTCAAGGGGGATCGATGATGAATATTGAAGATATCATGGGGTCAATCAAAAAATATGATACGCGATTTGTCACAGTGACAGGGGGGGAGCCTTTAGCGCAAAAAGAAGTATTGAATCTTCTTAAAGCTTTAGCAGATAGCGATTACGAGGTATCCCTTGAAACAGGTGGTGGGATTTCTATCAAAGAAGTTGACCCTCGCATAAAAATTATTTTAGACATCAAAACACCCGAGTCAGGGGAAGAGAAAAAAAATGATTGGGAAAATTTAACCCTCATCCATTTAAAAGATGAGATAAAGTTTGTGCTTTGTAGTCGCGAAGATTATGAGTGGGCTAAAAAAATACTTGAGCAATATAATTTAACCAAAAAATGTAGTGTTTTATTTTCCCCAGTCTATCAAGTATTAGACGCCACCGATTTAGGTAATTGGATTTTAAAAGATCAACTGCCTGTGCGAATGCAAATTCAATTACATAAATTTCTTTGGGGAGAAAAACAGGGTGTCTAAAGCGGTGGTCCTTTTATCGGGTGGTTTAGATTCTGCTACTACTTTAGCGATTGCGAAAAATGAAGGCTATGAAATTTATGCCTTAAGTTTGAATTATCATCAGCGACATATTGCGGAACTTAAAGCTGCTAAAAAAATTGCAATGCAGTTTAAAGTTAAAGATCATAAAACAGTTGAGATGGATTTAAGTTGGATACTGACTTCAGCGCTTACCAATCTAAATTTAAAAGTACCTACTCAATTAAGCTCCCACATTCCGATAACATATGTGCCTGCGCGAAATACTTTAATGTTGACTTTGGCTTTAGGTTGGGCGGAAGTTATTAGTGCCCATGACATTTTTATAGGGGTTAATGCCTTGGATTATTCAGGCTACCCTGATTGTAGGCCAGAATATATTGAGCAATTTCAAAAAATGGCTAATTTAGCCACTAAATCAGCTGTGGAAGGACAAACAATCAAACTTCATACCCCACTGATCGATTTATCTAAAGAAGCTATTATTCTTCAAGGCGTTAAATTAGGTGTCGACTATAGTTTAACGGTCTCTTGTTACCAGGCAGATCAAAATGGTTATGCCTGTGGAGTCTGCGATTCTTGCCGTTTAAGACAGAATGGGTTTAAAGTCGCTGGGATTGATGATCCCACCCCTTATCGATAGACAAAAAGAGCTCTTAAATTATTGTCTTTAAAGTGAATTTGCTTGCCAAATATGCCAGAAATAGCGTAAAATCCGCCCCTTTCTTAAGAAAATTTTTAACTAATTGAAGAGTGTAAATTATGGTGATTATTAGACTTACTAGAGGTGGCTCAAAAAAGACCCCTTTCTACAATGTAGTAGTGGCAGACTCAAGAAATCGCCGCGATGGACGCTTTATTGAGCGCATTGGTTTTTACAACCCAATGGCTAAAATCGGCACCGAAGCTCTTCGTATTGATAACGAACGTGTGACACACTGGAAAAGTCATGGCGCTCTCCTCTCGGACTCAGTTCACCGTTTAGTGAAACTTCATTCAAAAGGCCCAGAAGCAATCGTGGCTTTGAAGAAAAAAGATGCAGACAAAATAGAGATAAGAAAAGCAAAAGAAGCAGCTAAAAAAGCTGAAGAATTAAAAGCAGCAATGGATGCTAAAGCAGTAGAAGAGAAAGCTAAAGTAGCCGAAGCTCAAGCAGCAGCTGTCCCAGAAGTATCACCTGAACCAGAAGCAGCACCGGTTGAGGCAGCGCCAATAGAAGCATCAGCCCCAGCTGAAGCGCCTGCACCACCAGCTGAAAGCTCTTAATGTATTGATTCACTTGTTGATACAAGTGATATGAGTGAGAGAAAAAAATTTATCATGGCACGTATCCTCGGGCCTTATGGTGTCAAAGGTTGGATTAAGATTCAGCCCTTCACATTAGATACCAATCAACTTCTAAATAAAAAAGAGTGGCTTATTGGGGATGAAAAATCATCGATAAGTTATCCGATCGAAACATCAAAAATGTATGGCAATAGCATTGTGGCCAAGTTAATAAATTTTGATGATCGAGATGCTGCATTTGGGTTAAAGAATAAAACGATTTTAATGTTCAAAGATGAATTGCCTGCTCTAGAAAAAGGCGAGTACTACTGGAATGATTTGATCGGGCATGTGGTTATTAATGAACAGAAAGAACACTTAGGTATTGTTGCGACTTTTTTAGAAACAGGAGCGAACGATGTTTTAGTTGTCAAGGGTGACAAAGAATATCTAATTCCTTTTATCCCTCATGTGATCTTAATCGTGGATATGGATAAAAAAGAAATTGCTGTGGACTGGGATAAAGATTTTTAAATGAAGCCTTTATCTTTTGATGTGGTGACAATTTTTCCTGAGATGTTTCAAGCATTAAAGGATTTCGGTATTACTTCCCGTGCATTTCAAGAAGCGTTTGTTGAGTTAGCGTTATGGAATCCAAGAGATTTTACAATTGACACACATCGCACAGTAGATGATAGGCCTTATGGCGGCGGCCCTGGCATGTTGATGATGATTGAGCCTTTAAAAAAGGCCATCGATGCAGCTAAAAAAACACACCTGAGTAAAGGTATTAAAGCTTCGCGAGTGATTCATTTATCCCCAAGAGGATTACCACTGACGCATCAAAAAGTAATCGAATTATCACAAACTTCAGGGCTCATTTTTTTAGCGAGTCGTTACGAAGGAGTGGATGAAAGACTGATTGAAAGTTGTGTCGATGAAGAAATTTCGATTGGCGATTATGTATTAAGTGGCGGGGAATTACCTACCATGGTTTTGATAGATGCCATTATTAGGCAGCTACCAGGGGTGTTAGGGGGTGATAACTCAGCGATTGAGGATTCTTTTGTGAATGGCCTACTTGATTACCCCCACTATACGAGACCAGAAGTGTATGAAGGATCCAAGGTACCGGATGTATTATTGTCGGGTAATCATGCTAGAATTAGCGCCTGGCGATTACAGCAATCGTTAGCGTTAACCAAGGTTAGACGACCTGATTTGTTGTCCGCAAGACTGTTGACTAAAGAGGAGTCTCGGCTGCTTGAAGAAATAAATAAGCAGGAACAAGACTCTAATAACTAAAAGGAACTGATTATGGCAGATATAATTCAATTATTAGAGCAAGAAGAAATTGCTCGTCTAGGTAAAACCGTCCCTAACTTTGCACCGGGCGACACAGTCGTAGTTGGTGTAAATGTGGTTGAAGGTACAAGAAAACGCGTACAGCTTTATGAGGGTGTTGTGATTTCAAAAAGAAATCGTGGTCTTAATTCAGCATTCACTGTGCGAAAGATTTCATCGGGTGAGGGCGTTGAGCGAACATTCCAAACTTATTCTCCACTCATCGCATCAATCGAATTAAAACGTCGCGGTAATGTTCGTCGGGCAAAGCTCTATTACTTACGTGAACGCTCAGGTAAATCTGCACGTATCCGTGAAAAATTAGATGCACGTGAAAAAGATATCATTCAAGATGTTCCAGATATAGAAATATCAAAAGTTGCTCCACCTGAGTTAGCTCCTGATAAGGTAGCTGAATAAATAAAAAAGCCCCGATAAAGCGGGGCTTTTTTATTTATGTTAATCTTTTTTTAAATATGAAAAAGATACGAGATCCCCTTGTTATTTCAGATGATGAAAAAAAAGTCATCGATCAATTCATTGATCATTTATGGCTTGAAGATGGTTTAGCCAAAAATACTTTAGAGAGTTATCGTTTTGATTTAATGCAGTTCTCAGAATTTTTGAACCGTGATATTAAAAAAATATTATTAGAAGCTCATCAAAGTGATATTCAAAGCTATCTTGCAAATAAATTTAGCCATTTTAAAGCGAGAAGTATTTCAAGACTCATCGCAACACTTCGACGCTTCTATCGTTATCACTTACGTGAACATCATATTAGTGAAGATCCCACGCTTCACATTGAAGCACCAAAATTGCCGAAGTCACTTCCTAAAAGCTTAAATGAAGCTGAGGTGGAATCCCTTTTAAAAGCACCAGAGATCGGAACGCCCCTCGGACTCCGTGATCGAGCAATGTTAGAACTTCTTTATGCTTGTGGTCTCCGCGTGACCGAGCTTATTAGCTTAAGAGTTACCGAAGTAAGCTTAGCTGATGGCGTGATCAGAGTAACGGGAAAGGGAAGTAAAACAAGATTAGTTCCATTGGGTGAAGAGGCAGTGCAGTGGATTGACCGTTATTTAAAAGAGGCGAGACCCCAAATTCTTAATCAATCTGTGTCAGACGATTTATTTGTAACTCAGCGAGGAGCGTTAATGACAAGACAATCCTTTTGGCATTTAATTAAACGCTATGCATTGATTTCAGGTATTCAAAAAACGTTGTCTCCGCATGTTTTACGACATGCCTTTGCGACACACTTACTTAATCATGGTGCAGATTTGCGTGTTGTCCAAATGTTGTTGGGACACGCAGACATTTCAACGACGCAAATTTACACACATGTGGCACGTGAACGCTTAAAGAAGCTTCATGAAATGCATCACCCCAGAGGTTAAATACGCTTTCCTTTTTCGAAGATCACACCGAGGGCTTTTACTTGTGGCAAGATTTGTGGCTTTGAAATTTTCAGTCTCATCCAAGGGGATTTAAATTCTTTTTCTAATGTTTCAATGATGAGATGTGCTAAGGGCTCTAATAATTTAAATGTATGGTTTGCTGCAATAGATTTGATCCTCTCAGCCACAATGGCATAATCAATCGTATCTTGAATGAGACCAGAAGTAGCTGAAGTGATTTGTGGTAAAGCCATTTCAAGATCAATTAAAAGTATTTGGGGTAAAGCGCGTTCCCAATCAGAGACGCCAATAATTGTTTCAACTTTCATCTCTTCTATAAAAATAAGTGAGGTCGTCATAAGCGCTTTAAAAAATTGTAAAATAGAGTTTTTATTATAAAGTGATTTTCCAATGCTGAGCCTGATTTACCTACTTTTTAGTTATCTTATCGGTGCGATTTCATTTGGTATTTTGGTGAGTCATTTATTTTCTTTGCCTGACCCTCGGACTATAGGCTCTAAAAATCTGGGAGCGACCAACGTCTTAAGAACGGGAAAAAAATTAGCTGCTTTATTGACTCTCTTGGGAGACGCTCTCAAAGGCTCTTTAACAGTAGGCTTAGCGCAATACTTTGAACTATCTTCATTGATAGTTGGATTCATTGCTATTGCTACACTCATAGGACATATTTTTCCAGTTTACTATGGGTTTAAAGGCGGCAAAGGAGTTGCAACAGCTGTAGGTGTTCTCTTTATGTTTTCATGGATTTTAGGAGCTATAGTTTTAGGCATATGGCTCGTTGTGTTTTTCATTTGGCGTTATTCATCGCTTGCGGCCATTATTGCTGGAAGCTTATCTCCCGTGATTGGTTTTTTTTATGGCATTGATTTTTACAAATTGATTACGACATCTATCATTGCATTGATTTTAATACTTCGACATATCGATAATATTAAACGCTTAATTAATGGGACAGAATCCAGATTTAAAGATAAGAAATAGTTTTTACTTTCAGGCAAGTTGCCATCTAGGCTTAACTGAAAAAGCTAGATCATATTTTAAAGAAGTATCTAATCGCATCGCACCAGCGAATGCAATCATGGCACCATTATCTGTGCAAAATTCTAAACGCGGAAAAAAGACTTCGTAATTTTTTTTATATAATTCAGTCGTCAACTTTTGACGCAGTTGTTTATTTGCACCCACGCCACCTGATACCACGAGTTGTTTTAATTGGTATTGATCTAAGGCATGAAGACATTTTTTTGTTAAGACTTCTGTGATCGCTTCTTGAAATGCAAAAGCAATATCGGCTTTAATTTCATCCGTTAAATTTTCTTGTGCACGAATAAGATACAAGACTGCTGTTTTTAGTCCACTAAAACTAAAATTTAAATCTTTTTTGTGAATGAGGGGTCTTGGTAGTTCAAAAAAAGGCTTTCCTTTTTCAGCTAAAAGTGACAGGGCTTGTCCACCTGGGTAACCTAGCCCCAATAATTGCGCTGTTTTATCAAAAGCTTCCCCAGCAGCATCATCTAGAGTATCCCCAATGATCTCGTATTGACCTATTTTTTTGACATGAATAATTTGTGTGTGGCCACCTGAGACGAGTAGCGCTATAAAGGGAAAAGAGGGTGCATTTTTTTCTAATAAAGGCGCCAATAAATGCCCTTCTAAATGATGAATTGGAATAGTAGGAATTTGAAGCGAGAAAGCGAGTGCTTCAGCAAGAGAGCTTCCTACCAATAAAGCCCCTGATAAACCAGGCCCTTGTGTATAAGCAATAGCATCTATGGCTTCTTTTTTAACTCCTGTCCTGTTAAAAAGGCTCTCAAGTAAAGGTAATATAAGCCTAATATGGTCTCGGGACGCCAATTCTGGAACGACTCCACCATAAGCTTCATGAAGATTGACCTGAGAATGAAGGATATGTCCTAAAAGACCACGGTCACTGTCATAAATTGCCAGTCCAGTTTCGTCACAGGAGGTTTCAATTCCAAGTACTAACAAGGGTTTAAGGTTTAAATAGATTGATAATTGATTAGATTAGCATTAAAATGACGAACTTTTCCAAAATTCTGTTTGGAAAAACACACCAACGCATTATTTAAAATAAGAGAGTTTAATGTCAACAGTACGTGTAAAAGAAAACGAGCCATTCGACGTAGCACTTCGTCGTTTCAAGCGCTTAATTGAGAAGACTGGCCTTATTAACGACTTACGTGCGCGTGAGTTCTATGAAAAGCCAACCTGGGAACGTAAACGTAAAGCAGCTGCTGCTGTGAAACGTCAGTATCGTCGTCTTCGCAATCAAATGCTCCCCCCAAAATTATTCTAATTTTTTAAGATGTCCTTAAAAGTAAAAATTACTGAGGACATGAAGGATGCTATGCGCGCCAGAGAAGTAGCTCGTCTTGGCACAATTAGACTTCTTCTATCAGCTATCAAACAGCGTGAAGTCGATGAACGGATTGAATTAACTGATCAAGATGTTATGGCCGTTATTGAAAAAATGTTAAAACAACGTCGTGACTCCATTGAAGCATATGACTCTGCTCAAAGGAAAGATTTAGCTGATGCTGAAAAAGCCGAAATGGTTATTCTACAAAGCTATCTCCCCCAAGCTTTAAGTGAAGATGAAGTAAGTGCTATTTTAGATGCTGCGATTCAAGCCACAAATGCTAGAAGTATAAAAGAGATGGGCCAAGTGATGGCAATCGTCAAACCTCAAGTTGTTGGTCGCGCGGATATGGGCAAATTATCAGCCCTCATCAAACAAAAGCTCGGCTAAAAAAATCAATATATAAATTTAAAAAAATGATGAAGGGGCTTTAGGCTCCTTTTTATTTTTTAAGCTATGATTAACCGCATATGATTCCAGAGTCATTCATCCAAGAACTTTTAAATCGTATCGATGTGGTCGATGTGATTGATAAAAGTGTACCTTTAAAAAAAGCAGGCAGTAACTATGTAGCTTGCTGTCCTTTTCATCAAGAGAAATCACCCTCATTTACTGTGAGCCCCTCAAAACAGTTTTACCATTGCTTTGGTTGTGGTGCTCATGGATCAGCGTTAAGTTTTCTGATGGAATATCAAGGCATGAGTTTTTTAGATGCAGTGGAAGACTTAGCGAAATCAGCTGGCCTTACTGTTCCTCAAGATGCAGTAAAAATTTCACCACAAGCAAAAGAAAAAAATCTAGCATTAGCTGAAGTTTTACTGCTTGCGTGTGAATATTATCAAACAGCATTAAAAAAATCAGGACGTGCAATTGAATATTTAAAAAAACGTGGGCTCACAGGACAAATTGCTAAAACTTTTCAATTGGGCTATGCCCCTGAAGGCTGGCAAAATTTAGAAAGCATATTTAAAAAATATGACGACGACGCACTTTATACGGCAGGCCTAGTTTTAAAGAATGATCAAGGTAAACTTTATGATCGTTTTCGAGATCGCATCATGTTTCCTATCCACAATATGAAGGGAGAAATTATTGGGTTCGGAGGACGCGTTATTAATCCTGAAGACACACCTAAATATTACAACTCACCTGAAACACCTCTTTTTCTAAAGAGCCAAGAGCTATATGGACTTTTTGCAGCGCGTCGATCGATTCGCGAAAAAGGCTGTGCACTTGTCGTTGAGGGTTATATGGATGTGGTAGGCCTTGCTCAATTTGGTGTAATGAATGTAGTTGCAACACTTGGGACTGCAACATCTGCTTTTCATATTAAAAAATTGATGCGTCAAACGGATACGATTATTTTTTGCTTTGATGGAGATCTTGCAGGCAAAGCAGCAGCTTGGCGTGCCATGATGAATGCTCTTCCAAGCTTAACTGATAAAGTAGTTCTGAAATTTTTATTTTTACCTGAAGAGCATGATCCTGATAGCTTTATTAGGGCTCATAACAAAGAAGCTTTTGAGTTAATGATGCAGGATGCAATGCCCTTGTCGCAATATTTAGTGCAATACCTTACTGAAAAAAATCATTTAGTAACGCAAGAAGATAAAGTGAAATTTTTGAATGAAGCAGAGCCTATTTTAAAAGAAATTACCGCACCTAAATTAAGCTTACTATTACGTAAGCGCTTTGCTGAGATTCTTCATTTAAATGATCAAGAGATGGACCAATTAATTCAGGTGGCGCAACCGCAATTTCAATCACATAAAGCCCAGATGAAAACGAAAGCGAAACTTCCACTATCGATGAAACGTAAATTTATTTTACTGCTCATCTTAAAACCTCAATTTGCTATTAATGAAGATTTATTTTTAGCTCAATATGACACTTATGAAGATGATTTACTAAAAAAAGTCTTAGAAATTGCCCTAAATCTTCCAGAATCGAAACCTTCTTCCATCTTGCATGGTCTTAAATCAAAAATCGATTATTCAGTTATGGATTTGTTGCAAGAGGAGCTGACGTATTTTGATGATCAGATCCATTTTGAGTCTGAAATTGATGGGGCAAGGAAAATGTTATTGGAGCAGGCTAAGGCATCTAAAACTAGGGCTCATTTTAGCGCTTTGAAAGATAAACCCCTAGGCAGCTTAACTGAAGAAGAAAAAGAGCATCTTAAAATGCTCACGCAAAGACCCAAAAAACCTTAAAAACTTAAGCCTTTTATTGACCAAAAAGACTCTTTTTGATAAAATTGAAGGTTACGTGTTTATTTATATTTTGTTGATTTATAAGGGAAAATAAGCCCTAACAAATAAGAGGTAAAGCATGGCCAGACCAAAAAAAGACCCGTCCCAAAAAAAGAACCCTAAAATAAAAGATTTCTACGGAAGTGCCAATGAGGCAAATTCTAAAAACGTCGAAGAGCGCCGTACTCGTCTTAAATCTCTAATCGTCCTTGGCAAAGAGCGAGGTTACCTCACGTTCGCTGAAATTAACGACCACCTCCCTGATGAAATTCAAGAGTCAGAACAAATCGAAAGTATTGTAGTTATGATCAACGATATGGGGATCATGGTCTATGAACAAGCCCCCGATGCAGAAACACTTCTTTTGACTGATGTTCCTCCGCCAGTAACAGATGAAGAAGCTGCTGAGGAAGCTGAACAAGCTTTAGCGACTGTGGATTCAGAATTTGGAAGAACGACAGATCCTGTACGAATGTATATGCGCGAAATGGGCACTGTCGATTTATTAACGCGTGAAGGGGAAATTGAAATTGCAAAGCGTATCGAAGATGGATTAAAACACATGGTACAAGCTATTGCTGCATGTCCCACAACCATTACTGAGCTTCTTGCGATGGTAGATAAAGTTGAATCGAATGAATTAAGTGTCGATGAAGTGGTAGATGGTTTAATCGATGTCGAAGTAGAAACACCAATTGTGACAGCAGAAGTTGAAGAAGAAAGCGAAGAAGAAATTGAAGAAGACGAAGACGATGATGCGGATGGTGCTAAAGCCGCTGCAATCTCAGCTGAAGCACTTGCTAAACTCCGTGAGGAAGTATTAACGCGTTTTGCTGCCATTCGAAAAAATAATAAAAAAATGAATGATATTCGTTTTAAAAAAGGGATTGAAACCCCTTCGTATAAAAAACTCCATGAGTCTGTTTTAAAAGAATTGATGGAATTTAGATTCTCAGCAAAGCAAGTTGAGGTACTTTGTGATTCTGTGAGACATCGTGTGAATCAAATCCGGATACATGAGAGGAAATTGATGGACTTTTGTGTTGAGAAATCAGGTATGCCTCGTACACATTTTATTAAGAGCTTTCCAGGTAATGAAACAAATCTTGGTTGGCTGGTGAGTGAACTTAAGCAAGATAAACTTTATCACTCAAAATTAGAACGCTTTAAGCATTCTATTGTAGACCAACAAGATCACTTGATTGCGATTGAAAAAGAAGCTGGCCTATCTATTAAAGATTTAAAAGAAATCAATAAGCAAATGACAACAGGGGAAGCAAGAGCACGCCGCGCTAAACGAGAGATGATCGAAGCGAACTTGCGACTTGTGATTTCGATTGCAAAAAAATATACCAACCGCGGACTTCAATTTTTAGATCTTATTCAGGAAGGTAATATTGGTTTGATGAAAGCCGTAGATAAATTCGAATACCGTCGCGGTTATAAATTTTCAACCTACGCGACTTGGTGGATTAGGCAAGCCATCACAAGATCTATAGCAGATCAGGCAAGAACAATTCGTATTCCAGTCCATATGATTGAAACGATTAATAAGATGAACCGCATTTCACGACAAATCTTACAGTCGACAGGAGCTGAACCTGACCCTTCTGTTCTCGCTGAAAAAATGGAAATGCCTGAAGATAAGATTCGTAAGATTTTAAAAATTTCTAAAGAACCTATTTCGATGGAAACACCTATTGGTGATGATGAAGATTCTCATCTTGGTGACTTCATTGAAGATGGTGCAACATTAACACCGATTGATGCAGCGGTTTATGGGTCACTTCGTGATGTGACATCTGAAATTTTAGAGTCACTTACTCCGCGTGAAGCTAAAGTTTTACGTATGCGTTTTGGTAT
>SYKG01000065.1 GCA_005797835.1 Methylotenera sp. | reverse complement strand
GATTTCATTTTAGATGGCTCAGGACCGGCGCATTTCAAAATTCCAAATTTAAATAGTTGGCCTAAAAAAGCTTGGGCTCCACAAATGGAAGCTAAAAGAATTAATCTTGATACCTTAGATAAAGCATCAATTAAAGAATGGAAAGAAGGGGATTTACTTTTATTATCAGGAAAATTACTGACTGCAAGAGATGGTGCACATAAGAAAATTGCTGATCTCCTTAAGAAGGGGGAAGCTTTACCTGTTGGGATAAAATTAAGAAATAAATTTATTTATTATGTGGGACCTGTTGATGCTGTTCGCAATGAAGTGATAGGCCCAGCAGGTCCCACAACAGGGTCTCGTATGGATCAATTTATGGAAATGATGTTAGCTGAACTGGGTATTATGGGCACGATTGGAAAAGCAGAACGCGGTGAAAGTGCAGTGCAGACAATCAAAAAATATCAATCCGTTTACTTAAGCGCAGTAGGGGGCGCGGCTTATCTAGTTTCAAAAGCTATAACGTCATCCAAGGTGGTTGCATTTCCTGAATTAGGTATGGAAGCCATGTATGAATTTGAAGTGAGAGATATGCCGGTAATGGTATCCGTTGATACCCATGGTAAGTCTATTTATTCAGAAGCTCCGTCTCGATGGAAAAACAAATCTATACCCATCAACTCTTTAAAATAAATCTTAGTCTAACATGAGGCAAAAAGTACCCTCTATTCCCTTTGATGTTTTATCATTAAGGATGAGATTAGTCGCAGTATCGTTTTTGATTTGTTCATCGAGAGCTAATAAAAGTTTTTTATAAAGTTTATCAATAGGTATCTCATACAAAACAGTTAGGATACCACTCAGCTCATCTTCTACTTTTATTTTTTTTATGATTTTTCCATCTTGATTATAAATTTTTGCTTTGAGAGTACCATAATAGGTAGTCATGAGTGGATTGAAAAAAATGTGTGGTTCTAGAGACAAAACCAAGTTTCCATAATTACCTTTTTCACACGAGGCACTATTAGATAATCCTGATAAAGCAGATTTTTTTAAAAGTGAGGCCTGTTGGACCCAGTATCCGGTGTAGCCCCTGGCACCTCTTAAACGAATTGGATGCTTATCAAAGCGTTCATTGATGTAAATCAGATAATCGTAATTAGCATTAGCCTTTACTTCGGATGTTATGGTTTGAATAACTAAAGTAAAGAAAATTATAAAGGTGAATAGAATTTTAAACATTTTTTGAATTAAGTTAAGAATATAATGTCTATGGACATTAATCTCTAAAACTAGTTTCATGAAAAAATTATTATTTTCTTTTTTAATTCTTTGGACCCTACCTATGACAAGTCATGCAGGCTGTTCACCATTATATAATCATCAATTTGATACCTTACAGGGCGATAAGATTAATTTATGTGATTACCAATCAAAACCGATATTAGTTGTCAATACTGCAAGTAAGTGCGGTTTCACACCGCAATTTAGTGCACTCGAATCTTTATACAAAAAGTACCAGGACAAGGGACTATTAGTAATTGGTTTTCCATCAAATGACTTCAATCAAGAATTTAGTACTGATAAAGAGGTGAAAGATTTTTGTAAGTTAACTTATGCCGTTGAATTTCCTATGACAACTAAATCAAATGTCACAGGGAAAAGCGCAAATCCTTTTTATCAAGAACTTATCAAGGAAACAGGCCAAACGCCAAAATGGAACTTTTATAAATACTTGATATTACCTCAAGGTAAAAAAGTATATGCCTACTCAAGTACAACAACTCCCGATTCACCGGACATACTTGATAAAATCAAAGCAGAATTAAAGTAATATTTTTAATTACTTGGCTGGCGTATCTTTTGAAGAATAATTGCTGAAAGCTCTTCAACTGAGCGACTAGTCGAGTCAGTCCATGGTATGCCTGCATTCTTCATAAGATTTTCGCACTCCGCAATTTCTTTTTTACAGTTTTCAATTGACGCATAAGTACTATCAGGACGCCTTTCACTTCGAAGACTGCTTAGTCGATCAGCTTGAATAGTTAATCCAAAAATTTTATCGATATAACCTTCTAGAATTGGAGGAAGTGCTTTGCGCTCAAAATCTTCAGGTGTTAAAGGATAGTTCGCAGCTTTAATACCAAATTGCATAGCGAGATAAATACTAGTTGGTGTTTTACCTGATCGAGAAACGCCTACTAAAATAACATTAGCTTGATTTAAACCATTATGAGTCATGCCGTCATCGTGGCCCAAAGCAAAATTAATAGCTTCCATTCTATCTGAATAATTAGCACCTGAAATACTATGAGCAACACCTGGACGGGTAAGTGGCTCCTCTTTTAATTCAAAACCTAAAGGTTCAATGAATGAATCAAAAAGATCAATATAGTAAGCATCTACTTCTTTAAGTTCTGCTCGAAGTTTTGAATTACCAATCGACATAATAACAATCGGTCTTTCTCCGTTTTCCATTTTTGCATTGACGATACGTTTTTGCGCATCATCAATTTTTGCATCAGAATCAGTAAATGGAATTCTGATTTGTGTGAATTGTGTCTCTGGGAAGTGCGCTAAAAGTTGACCAAGTGCGCCAGCAGTAATGCCTGTTCCATCTGAGATAAAGAACGCTGTTCTTTTATATTTTGCCATTATTTTTGGCTAATACGTTTCCAAGTGCTGATCACAGTGTCAGGATTTAGTGATATGGAGGAAATACCCTCCTTAACTAACCATTCTGCAAAGTCTGGGTGGTCTGATGGGCCTTGCCCACAAATCCCAATATATTTTTTTGTTTTTTTAGCTGCTGAGATTGCCATTTTAATGAGTCCTTTAACCGCTTCATTTCTTTCATCAAAACCATCAGCTAAAATACCTGAATCCCGATCAATGCCTAAAGTTAATTGTGTCAAGTCATTTGATCCAATGGAGAATCCATCAAAGTACTCCAGAAAAGCTTCCGCTAGAATTGCATTTGATGGCACTTCACACATCATAATTAAACGAAGCCCATGCTCGCCTCGCTTAAGACCATTAGCTGACATAATTGAAGTCACTTCTTTAGCTTCTTCTAATGTTCTAACAAATGGAATCATAATCTCTACATTATTGAGACCAAATGTGTCTCTTACTTTTTTCATGGCTTGGCATTCCATGACGAAACATTCTTTAAAATCCTCTGATAAATAACGCGCAGCTCCCCTAAACCCAATCATGGGATTTTCTTCGTCAGGCTCGTAAATATCACCGCCAACTAATTTTTTATATTCATTCGATTTAAAATCAGATGTTCTTACAATTACTGGTTTTGGATAAAAGGCAGCTGCAATGGTTGCAACACCTTCAGCCACTTTATCAATATAGAATTGTTTCGGATTGGGATAGCCACGTGCGCGATAAGTAATTTGTTTTTGAATGTCTTGTGGCATTGCTGAGTAATTTAAAATGGCTTTAGGGTGAATACCAATTATATTGTTAATAACAAACTCTAAACGCGCTAAACCCACACCATCATTTGGTATTTGAGCAAATGTAAATGCCATGTCTGGATTACCAACATTCATCATTATTTTTACGGGGGGTTTTGGGAGTATTGTTTCTTTTACTGTATTGATGTCGAATTCAAGGGCACCTTGAAATACAAACCCAGTTTCACCTTCTGAACAGCATACCGTCACGATATCTCCATCTTG
>SYKG01000064.1 GCA_005797835.1 Methylotenera sp. | reverse complement strand
TAACTATCAAGAACAAACTTTAGTGCGTCCTTACTTCGCCCTTCGTTATACCCGTATCAAACAAGATGGTTATAAAGAAGAGACCACTGCTGCTGTGACATCACCCTTAACCTATGCCAAATTAAGTGATCGCTCGACATCGGCCGTAATGGGTGTGAAAGTGAATCACGCTTTAACCCCTAAAACAAACTTAACCGCAAGCTTAAGCGTTGAACAAGATCTTGATCATAAATCAGATCAACTTGTTGCTACCGGTGTATCAGGCTTAACGAGTGAGAACTTCTCTAACAATATCAGGTACACGCGCCCTGTGGCATCCTTCGGTGCTTATTATGCAGTGGCTAAAAATCAAAGATTATCAGGGGATATTTATTACCAACAACTTCCATTTCAAAGTACGGATAGTGCGACTGCATATCTTAATTATACGATTGGGTTTTAAGGTCATAAAAAACCTTAAGCCTTGATAAGAAATACACAAAGTCGATTTTTTAAATCCAATTTTCCTGCTTTTTTCCAATCAGAAATCTTTTTTGTTTGAATACGCTCCTCGCTTGATGTGATATCAACTGCAATACAGCATTGAGTTTGATCCTGAAGGTTTACGATCAAATCATTAAAGACGTGTTGATTTCGATAGGGGGTCTCAATAAAAATTTGTGTCCCATGATTTTTTTTGGAGTCATTCTCCATAGATTTTATTTTTTTTATTCTTTCATTTTTATCCGTAGGAAGGTAGCCATGAAATTTAAATTGCTGACCATTAAGACCCGAGGCTATGAGGGCTAATAATACGGATGAAGGGCCTATCATGGGTATGACTTTAATATTTTTTTGATGCGCTAATGCAACTAATTTTGCCCCAGGGTCGGCTATCGCAGGACAACCTGATTCCGAGAGTAAGCCAATATTAAAACCCTCTAATGTGGGATTTAAATAATTTGAAATGGCATCATGCGTTGTCGATGAATCGAGTACTTTAAAGTCTAATGCCTGAATAGGCTTACATAGGTTCAGAGCACTTAAATAAAAACGCGCTGTTTTTTCATTTTCGACTATAAAATAATTTAAATACTCAACAATATTTTTATCTTTTGTTAGAAGAATTGACGTGTTGTCATGCTGATTGATAGGCACTGGGATAAGGTACAAATGACCTTTGACTTTCTCTGTCATTCAAAAGCCACACCTTCTTTTTGAAGCATGTCACTCAGTTTTATGAGAGGTAAGCCAATAAGTGCGGTGGGATCTTCACCTTTGATATATTCAAGTAAGGTAATACCTAAACCTTCTGATTTGACACTTCCTACAGAGTTATAGGGTTGTTCTTTGAGTAAGTATGATTCAATTCTCTTTTCTGATAATACTTTATACTTAACTTCAAAATCGACTACACATTCTTGCAATACTTGAGTTTCTGTATTCAATACACAAAGCGATGTATAAAATTTAACTACGTTACCACTTAGAAATTTAAGTTGAGAGACTGCTTGTGGGTGAGTCATAGGTTTTTCAATAATATGACCTACACACTCTGCCGTTGTATCAGAACCAATAATAAGTGAATTCCCATAATGAGGTGCCACATGGACAGCTTTTTCTCTCGCAAGTCTTACTGAAATTTCTTTTGCAGATTCATTTAATTGAGGCGATTCATCGATATCTGGATTAATAACATCAAAAGATAAGTTAAGGCGTGATAGTAATTCCCTGCGATAAGGAGATGAGGATGCTAATACAATCTTTACCATGCATGGTTTTCTTTAAGATTCATGTTGAATTTCAAGTAAAGTTTCATCTGGTGATACCGCTTCGCCTTTAGTTACATGTATGGCAACCACAATACCTGAAGTAGGGGATTGAATTTCATTCTCCATTTTCATGGCCTCAATCACAATGACACTATCACCAGCTTCGACTCTGTCACCAATATTGACTTTGACATCAACAATGGTGCCAGGCATTGCAGTCGTGATACAACCTTCATGAGTAGGTCTGGGTTTTACTGACTTAGAGTTTTCTTGTGATTGTTTTTTTGAAGATTTTTTCCCTTTAGAAACTTCAACCTCGTGTAATGTTTCGACTAATACCTCTTCAGAAATTCCATCAACAGACACATAGAATGGGCGTCTTGCTTCACCAGTATATCCTGAGCCTGTGAGCTTGATATTAAATGTTTCCCCATGCAATGTGACATTAAATTCACTCGGTGCAAATTTTTCGGATGATGCAAGCACACTCTCTTTTGAAAGAAGTGGCTCAACTTGCATACTTCCTGAATTTTTTTCTTGTAAAAATATTTTTGCTACCTCAGGAAACATCGCGTAAGTCAGAATATCCTCGTCAGACTTTGCAATACCTTCAACCTCAAGTGTAAGTTTTGCTAACTCCGGTTCAATAAGATCAGCAGGTCGACAGGTCAGAGATTTTTTATTCCCTATCGCCATAGTTTTAATTTTTTCATTTACTTGACCAGGGGCTTTGCCATACTCTCCCATAAAATAACTTTTTATTTCATTGGTAATTGACTTATAACGAGTTCCTGTTAAAACATTTAATACCGCTTGAGTGCCTACAATTTGTGACGTAGGCGTGACTAAAGGGGGGTAACCTAAATCTTCACGCACTTTAGGTATTTCATCAAGCACTTCATTCATTCGATCTAACGCACCTTGTTCTTTCAGTTGGTTTGATAAGTTAGAAATCATGCCACCTGGCACTTGATTAGAAAGTACACGAGTATCCACACCAGTGTATTCAGATTCAAATTGCCAATATTTTTTTCTGATGACCTTTAACTGCTCACTAATTTCTTCTACTTTTTTAATATCAATATTTGTTTGATAGCCTAAATCTTCTAGTGCTGCAATCATAGATTCTGTTGAAGGGTGACTTGCCCCTTCTGCAAAACTTGAGTTACATGTGTCAATAATGTCGGCACCATTTTGCACCGCAGTGAGAAGGTTTATACTTGCCAATCCAGAAGTCGAGTGCGAATGGATATGAATAGGTAATGAGATTGATTTTTTTAAAGATGCCACAAGATTTTTTGTGGCTGAGGGTGTTAATAACCCAGCCATATCTTTAATGGCGATAGTGTCACATCCAAGACCTTCCATTTCTTTGGCAAGTTTAACGAAATAAGGAATATCATGCACGGGGCTCGTGGTATAGCTTATTGTTCCCTCCGCATGTTTTTTATATTTTTTAACAGACTTAATAGAGCTCGTAAGATTTCTGACATCATTCAGGGCATCAAAAATTCTAAATACATCAACACCATTATTTGCAGATTGCTTGACGAATGCATTCACAAGATCATCTGAATAATGGCGATAACCTAAAAGATTCTGTCCTCGAAGTAACATCTGTATGCGAGAGTTTGGTAAAGCTTTTCTGAGTAGCTTTAAGCGTTCCCATGGATCTTCTTTTAAGAATCTGACACAAGCATCAAATGTTGCACCACCCCATGCTTCGATAGACCAAAAACCAAGAGCATCCAATTGCGAACAGACGGGGAGCATATCTTCCGTGCGGAGTCTCGTCGCAATCTGGCATTGATGTCCATCTCGTAAAACTAATTCAGTTATATGTATTTTTTTCATTATGATTAAATACCTTCGTGGGCTGCAATCGCTGCTGATATGGCTGCAGCCATTAATTCAGGCGGGAATTCACTATGATAATTAATCAGTTCTGGATGGCTATCTACAAAACTGGTATTAAAGTTTGCTTCTTTAAAATGTTGATTGTTCATAATTTCTAAATAATAAGGGATTGTTGTTTTAACTCCAAATACAACCATATCATTGAGCGCTCTCTTGCCTCGTTGGATGACACTTTCCCAATTCAATGCCCAAACCGTAAGTTTTGCGCACATAGAATCGTAATAAGGGGGAATGACATAGCCCGTGTAGATTGATGCATCAATTCTAACCCCCGGACCCCCGGGGGCATAATAGCGAGTAATTTTTCCAAATGAAGGCATAAAATCATATTTAGGGTCTTCTGCATTAATACGATACTCGATGGCAAAACCTCGAAATTGAATCTCATTTTGTTTGTATTGCAATGGCAACCCAAAAGCAATTCTGATTTGTTCTTGCACAATATCGATACCGGTGATGGATTCCGTAATCGTGTGTTCAACCTGAAGGCGTGTATTCATTTCCATAAAGTAGAAATTGTTCTCATCGTCTAGCAAAAATTCTACAGTACCGGCATTCTCATAATTAACAGCACTTGCAGCTTTAACAGCAAGTTCACCAACATAATTTCTTTGCGCTTTAGTAATCTGAGGGGATGGGGCTATTTCAATAAGCTTTTGATTGCGTCTTTGTATGGAGCAATCTCTTTCAAAAAGATGAACCACATTACCAAAGCTATCCGCTAGAATTTGAACTTCAATATGCTTCGGCGACACGATACATTTTTCAATAAAAACTTCAGGCTTACCAAAAGCTTTAGTCGCTTCAGAAATCACGCGATCGTAATTTGTAGTAAGTTCTTTTTCATGATTGCAACGTCTAATCCCTCTACCGCCACCCCCATTGGTAGCTTTAAGCATGATGGGATAACCGATCGATTTAGCCAGTTTTTTTGCCTCCTCGAGATTCTTAATATTTTCCTCACTCCCTGGAATAACAGGGATTGAAGCTAAAATCATTGCAGTTCTTGCTTGAATTTTGTCTCCCATTTGTCGAATGATGTCAGCCTTAGGACCTATAAATTTAATATCGCGTCTAGCACATATCTCAGCCAGTTCAGGATTTTCAGATAAAAAACCATAGCCTGGGTGAATTGCATCACAGCCTGAGGTGACAGCGATATTGACAATGTTATGGGCATTTAAATAGCCGGCAAGCGGATCAGCACCTAAGTTATAGGATTCATCAGCTTTCTTGACATGAAGCGCATGACGGTCGGCATCCGAGTATATGGCTACCGAAGTAATACCAAGCTCAGAGCAGGCACGAATGAGCCTGACCGCAATTTCACCACGGTTTGCTATAAGTATTTTTTTGAACAATGAGAGCCTTAAATTTTTAGCGAAAAAATCACTAAATTAGAGTTAACTTACGAAAATTATAACATGTGATTTCTTATATAATATCAAGGTCTTATAAACAGAAATCTATGATGGAACAGTATATAGACAATATTGATTTTTCAAGAAAATCGAAAGAAATCCGTGATATAATTCGCCTTTCTGATTTTAAGCGTTTTCAAGATTTTTGCTTAAATCTTGAAGATTCAATTGCTTTTGTTCTAAGAGGCTTCGAAAACAAACATAGAGAGCTATGTTTAGAACTCATCGTCGAGGGTAAATTAGAATTAATCTGCCAAAGATGCACGGAAAAATTAGAGCATAGGATTTTTTTAAAATCAGAATTTTTAATTAAAGAAGAAACGCATTTAACCGATTTTGATATCGATGATCACGCGGATTACGATTTAATTGAAGGAAATGTAAAGATGCATGTGGTCAGTTTTATTGAGGATGAAATCATACTTTCTCTACCTAGCGCACCTAAACATGAAAATGTTAAGTGCCACTACATAAAAACGGATGAAGTTTTGGATCGCATACATCCCTTTGCTGATTTAAAACAAAAATTATATAAAAATTAAATTTAGGAGTTGCTATGGCTGTTCAGCAAAATAAAAAATCACCCTCAAAACGCGGAATGCATCGTTCTCACGATTTTTTATCCAATCCGCCACTTGCTCTAGAACCCACAACTGGCGAAGTTCATTTACGACATCACGTCAGCCCAACAGGCTACTACCGAGGCAAAAAAGTTATTCAAAATAAATCCGAATAATTCTTTAGAGTCATTCTGATTTATTTTATTCATTACTCTTAGGCTTTAAGAGAACAAATGACAATTACCCTAGCAATTGACGCAATGGGCGGAGATCATGGGCCCAAGGTTACCGTTCCAGCCTCCATCCGAGCTTTAACAAAATACGAGCAACTCCATATTATTTTAGTGGGTGATCAAGCACTTATTGAAGTTGAGCTGCAAAAAAATAAATATACCAATACACGCTTATCTATTCAGCACACAAACGAAGTGGTTGAAATGGACGAGTCACCTCAAAGCGCTTTAAAAAACAAAAAAGATTCCTCAATGCGCGTGGCTATTAATTTAATCAAAGAAGAGAAAGCTCAAGCTTGTGTGAGTGCAGGAAATACAGGGGCACTTATGGCAACCGCTCGCTACGTGTTAAAAATGTTACCAGGGATTGAAAGACCCGCGATCGCATCAAGTTTACCTAGCCAAAAAGGGATAACTTATATGTTAGACCTAGGGGCTAATACAGACTGCACAGCAGAGCACTTGTTACAATTTGCAGTGATGGGTGCAATGCTGGTGAGTTCTGTGACTGGTAACCCAAATCCTTCAGTCGGTCTTCTAAATATTGGCTCTGAAGATATTAAAGGTAACGAGATTGTGAAGAAAGCAGGTGAGCTTCTTCGTCGAAGCCATCTTAATTTTTATGGTAATGTTGAGGGGAATGATATTTTTAAAGGTACGACCGATGTTGTTGTCTGTGATGGATTTGTAGGTAATGTTGCATTGAAGACAGCTGAGGGTATAGCTCAGCTAATGGGTCGATTTCTAACACAAGAATTTAAGCGTAATTGGATTACAAAATTTATGGCATTTTTTTCTTTACTAGTGCTTAATCGATTTAAGAAAAGGTTGGATCCAAGAAGATACAACGGAGCAAGCTTATTAGGATTAAGAGGTATTGTCGTTAAAAGCCATGGTGGGGCTGATGCTTATTCATTCTTTTACGCCATTCAGACAGCGATCGAAGAGTCTAAAAATAATATTTTAGAAAATATACAAAGACAACTTGAATTAGAGATGGCGCCGGATCTCTCATCTTCAGAAAATTTATGATCTATTCAAAAATTACAGGCACTGGTAGCTACCTCCCTGAAAAAATACTAAGTAATCACGATCTTGAAAAAATGTTTGAGACAACGGATGAGTGGATTACGACAAGAACAGGAATTAAAGAACGGCATATCGTTTCAGCACATCAATATACTAGCGATTTAGCATTTGAGTCAGCTAAGCATGCCATCGAAGCCTCTGGTATCGACTCAAAGATGATTGATCTAATCATTGTGGCAACAACTACGCCTGATAAAATATTTCCAAGCACAGCGTGCATTGTGCAATCAAAACTGGGGCTATCTTCATGTCCAGCATTTGATATTCAAGCAGTATGTAGTGGTTTTGTTTACGCTCTATCCGTTGCAGATAGCTTTATTAAAACCAGTGCAGCTAAATGTGTATTAGTCATTGGCGCTGATAGTATGTCTCGCATTACCGATTATTCAGACCGAAGCAATGCAATTCTTTGGGGTGATGGCGGTGGGGCAGTGATTCTTGAAGCTTCAGATCGGCCTGGGATTTTATCTACGCACATCCATGCAGATGGTGCTCATGAAAAATTACTCCATGTTCCAAGGGGTGTATCTCACCAAAAAGGGAAGTCCACTATAGAAATGCAGGGTAATCAAGTATTTAAAATCGCTGTAAATACATTAGATTCTATCGTTGATGAAACCCTTAAAATGAACCAGCTACAAACAAATGATATTGACTGGCTTGTGCCGCACCAGGCTAATATTCGAATCTTAGAGGCTACAGCTAAGAAATTAAATATGCCAATGGATCGTGTCATTGTGACCATCGATAGACATGGCAATACTTCAGCGGCCTCAATACCTTTGGCATTGGATACTGCTATTCGTGAACAGAAAATTCAAAGAGGCGATACCCTTTTAATGGAAGCCTTTGGTGGTGGATTTACCTGGGGTTCTGCTTTAATTAAGTATTAGAAATCATATAGTTAAAATATAAATATAAAGTAAGTTATGAATAAATATTCTCTTATTTTTCCAGGTCAAGGATCTCAGTCTATTGGCATGATGAACGATTTTAACAATCACCCTTTGATTAAATCTACTTTTGACGAAGCCTCTAAAATTCTTAATGTCGACTTTTGGAAAATGGTGACAGAGCCCAATGAGGATATACATCAAACGATGCATACACAGCCCATACTTCTTGCTTCAGGTATTGCTACATGGCGACTTTGGCAATCTAAAATAGACCAATTACCCTCTTATCTAGCAGGTCACAGTCTTGGAGAATATTCAGCTCTTGTTGCATCTGAGGCGATTGAATTTAAAGACGCTCTAAAACTTGTAAAATATAGAGCAGAGGTTATGCAAAAGGCTGTCCCAGAAGGAGTAGGTGCCATGGCTGCGATTCTTGGCATGAGTGATCATGAAGTGATAAGTGCATGTAAAGATGCCCAAGAAAATGAGGTAGTTGAAGCAGTCAACTTTAATTCACCTGGACAGGTTGTGATTGCAGGTAATGTGCTTGCGGTAGAGCGGGCGATAGACATAGCAAAGTCAAGGGGGGCGAAACGAGCCGTTCTTCTTCCAGTAAGTGTCCCCTCACATTGTTCTCTCATGCAAAATGCATCTGACGCACTGAGAGAATATTTAAGCCATACGGCAATTAAAAAACCAAAGATTCCTGTGATTCATAATGTTGATGTGATAGAACATCATGACGCAGATACAATTAAAGATGCTCTCGCAAAACAATTGTGCCATCCAGTAAGATGGGTAGAAACCATAAATAAAATTGTCTTTAATAAAATTAGTTACATTGCAGAGTGCGGGCCAGGTAAGGTACTTACAGGGCTCACAAAACGTATCACAACTGATTTACAAACTACTGCTCTTGTAAATGAAAATGCTATAGATGAATTTAAAATACTTATCCAGTAAAACTATCTAGGAAAAATTATGTTTGTTAATCTTGAAAATCAAGTTGCTCTTGTCACCGGTGCTAGCAGAGGTATTGGACAATCTATCGCTCTGAGTTTAGGTAAACAAAAAGCTTTTGTGATTGGTACTGCAACGACAGAAGAAGGGGCTCAAAAAATTTCAACGTTTCTAAAAGCGCAAAATATTTTAGGGAAAGGTATCAAATTAAATGTGAATGATAATGCAGCTATTCTTCAAATGGTGGATACCATTACTAAGGAACATGGAGATATTTCAATACTCGTCAATAATGCGGGTATCACAAAAGATATGTTACTCATGCGCATGAAGGAAGAAGAGTGGGATGAAGTGATATCGACTAATTTAAAATCTATTTTTCGCATGAGTCAGGCGCTCATTCGAAACATGATGAAAAGTCGCTACGGTAGAATTATTAATGTCACCTCTGTTGTAGGTCACATGGGAAACGCAGGTCAAACAAATTATGCGGCTGCCAAATCAGGTGTGACTGGGTTTACAAAGGCTTTAGCGAAAGAAATTGGTAGTCGAGGTATTACAGTCAATTGTGTTGCGCCTGGTTTTATTGAAACTGATATGACAAAGGGGTTATCAGAAGAACATAAAAAACAGCTTCTAGATCATGTTCCCTTAGGCCGCCTCGGAAGCCCGGACGATGTTGCCGCTGCCATATGCTTTTTAGCGTCTAAAGAAGCATCTTATATCACAGGCGAGACCCTTCATGTCAATGGGGGGATGTTAATGATTTAAGTTATTTTTTAAACTTTAATACAAAATTCACAATAAGGTTTGTTAAAATAGCGATTGCACTCAAAGGCCATTTCTTAAAATAAAGGGGTATTTTAGATGTCAGACATCGAACAACGTGTAAAAAAAATTGTTGCAGAACAACTCGGCACTAAAGAAGCTGATGTAAAAAATACATCATCATTTGTAGATGATTTAGGTGCTGATTCACTTGATACAGTTGAACTCGTAATGGCTTTAGAAGAAGAGTTTGATTGTGAAATTCCTGACGAAGAAGCTGAAAAGATCACCACAGTTCAGCAAGCTGTTGATTACATCAACAAAAATCTAAAATAATTCATATGTTATTTAACCTTTTCTAAATATTGAAAGGGTTGGGTTTATTC